>JAFAFZ010000615.1 GCA_023423215.1 Actinomycetes bacterium | reverse complement strand
CGGTGGACGAGGCCGCCGATGCGGACGGGACGGTCACGGTGCCCGAGGGGCGCACCCTGCTGACGACCGCACCCGGGACCGAGACCGGCTTCGACGTGGACGTGTTCGCCCTGGCCTCGGCGGCGGGCGGCGGGCCGGGCGTCGACACCCTGGCCGACCCGGACCTGGACGGTCCGACCCCGCCGGACTCGACGACCGAGCGCACCGGCCGCAACTCCTACGAGATCACCACCACCGGTGCCGACGAGCCCTACTGGGTCGTGCTCGGCCAGAGCTACGGCCCCGGCTGGACCGCCAGCACCAGCGACGGCCACGACCTGGGCGAGCCGACGCTCGTCAACGGCTACGCCAACGCCTGGCGCGTCGATCCGGCCGAACTGGGCGAGGACGTCACGGTGCAGATCCACTGGGTGCCCCAGCGCTACGTCTGGGCGGGACTCGCCGCGTCGGCGGTGGGCGTCCTGATCTGCCTGGCGTTGCTCGTGTTCCCACGCCGTCGCCGCGGCGCTGACGCCGAACCCGCCGCGTCGGTCGACGCCGTCGAGAAGATCGGGCCGATGTCGCCGGAGCTGCGAGCCCCCTGGGCCTCGGACGGTTCGACGCTCCGGCCTGTGGGATGGGCGGTCACCGGCGTCGTGACGGCCCTGGTCGCGACGGTGCTGGCCGGGCCGATCGTCGGGCTGGCCTGTGGCGTCCTGGCGGTCGTCGCCCTCGCGGTGCCTCGGGGACAGCTGATCCTGCGGGCCGCGTGCGCCGGTCTGTTCGGCTTGGCGGTCGCGTACATCGTCGCCAAGCAGTGGATCAACGACTACCCGCTCGACTTCGAGTGGGTGAAGTGGTTCGAGACGACGCACTCGTGGGCGCTCATGGCCACGGTGCTGCTGCTGCTCGACGTGATCGTCGACCGCCTGCGCGGCGACCCGTCGGACGAGCCGCCCGCCTGACCGATCGGCTCGGCGGAACGTCGGTTCAGCGCTTGGGTCGTTCGGCGATGGCGAGCAGGACCAACGTCGACGGATCGATGTCCGGCGTGACGAAGAACTCCTCGTCGGTGATGCCGGACTGCCCGCCCACCTGCTCGGTGTTGGTGAACCGGTACGCGACACGTCGACCGGTCGCGTGGATCCACACGAACCACGACCGAGGCAGCTTGTGGCGGATGCCCAGTGGGTCGAGCTTCAGCAGCTTGTTGGCCATCGCACGGCGCTTCTCGAAGTCGGCCTTCACCACCGGCGTCGCGTCCAGGCCCAGGACCTGCACCGAGTCGAAGTGGCGGCTGAGCATCGCGTGCAGGTCGTCGGGGTCGAACAGGTACACGTGGTACGGGTTCTCGAAGTCGGCGGGCTCGTTGGGCGTCAGGAAGAAGGCACGGCCGTCGTCCGCGAGGACGCGGGCGACCTCGGCGACGTGGAACTCCGGGGCGACGAAGTGCTCGATCAGGTGCGCCGAGCAGACGTCGTCGAACACGCCCGTGCGGATGGGCAGGCGGGCGCCGTCGCTGCAGATCGTGCGCAGGTCGACCCCCGGGTGCAGGCGGATGGCGTCCGCCGCGGTCTCCTGGTCGTAGTCAACGCCCACGAGCATGCGATCGTCCGAGGCGAACCCGACGGTGCCGTCCGCGAGGCCGCACCCGAGGTCGAGCATCCGGCCGGTGCCGACGCGCTCGCGCACCTCTCGGTAGCCCGCGGCGTGCAGCGCGAGCAGCGAGTCGGGCGTCTGGCCCTCCATCGGGCGTTCACCGGTGAGCTTCAACGGGTCTCCTCTGGGGCGATTCCGGCTCAGTAGCATAGGTGGCCACCGTTCGATCCCCCGGGAGCCCCGCTGGGTCCGGGCCGTCAGAGAACACGAGATCCGCTCCGTGCAGACACCCGTCGCCAGCGACATCACCATCAAGGCCATCTCCGAGCTCGCCGAGTCCGCCGGGCTCGAGCACGTGCACATGCTCGCCTGGCGTGACCTCGACGACGACGAGGCGGGTGGCTCCGAGGTCCACGCGCACAACATCGCCGCGATCTGGGCGCAGAGCGGCGTGAAGGTGACGATGCGGACCTCGGCGGCCGTCGGTCAGCCCACGACCCGGGTGCGCGACGGCTACTCGGTGTCACGCAAGGCCGGTCGCTACACGGTGTTCCCCCGCAGCGCGCTGTCCGAGGTCGCAGGCCGGCTGGGACCGTGCGACGGGCTCATCGAGATCTGGAACGGCATGCCCTTCATGTCGCCGATCTGGTGGCGTGGGCCGAGGGCCATCTGGCTGCACCACGTGCACGGCCCGATGTGGGGCATGACGCTGCCGGGGCCCGTCGCGAAGGTCGGCGTCACGCTCGAGGAGCGCATCGCGCCGAAGTTCTACCGCCACCAGCCGATCGTCACGCTCTCGCCGTCGTCACGCGACGAGCTCGTCGACGACCTCGGCTTCGACGCCGACCGGGTCACGGTCATCACCCCCGGCGTGGATCCGTTCTTCACGCCGGGGGGCGAGCGTTCGGCGACGCCGCTGGCGGTCGCGGTCGGTCGCCTCGTGCCCGTGAAGGACTTCCCCCGTCTGGTGCGGGTCATGGCGAAGGTCAAGGAACGGGTGCCGGCGCTCGAGCTGGTGATCGTCGGCGAGGGCTACGAGCGGGACCGCATCGTCGAGACGATCGCCGAGCACGGGGGGCAGGACTGGGTCCGCCTGGCGGGTCGCATCACCGACGAGGAGCTGCGCGACCTGTACCGGCGTGCGTGGATCGCGACCTCGGCGTCGGTGCGAGAGGGCTGGGGCATGACCCTGACCGAGGCCGCTGCGTGCGGCACCCCGACGGTCGCCACCGACATCTCCGGCCACGCCGACGCGGTCGCGCCCGGCCGCAGCGGCCTGCTGCGCCGCACCGACGCGGACCTGGCCGAGGCCATGGTCGACGTGCTCACCGACGACGAGCTGCGGGCCCGCCTGCAGCAGGGTGCGCTGGCACGCGCCGGTGAGCTGACCTGGGAGCACGCCGCGGTGGCGAACTTCGAGGTGCTCGCGGCCGACGCGCTGCGTCGCGGCCACGAACGTCGGCGATGAGCGACTTCGTGCTGGGCGTGGACCTGGACGGGGTCTGCGCCGACTACACGCTCGGCTTCCGGGAGGTCGCCGCGATCGAGTGGAACGTGCCGGAGGAGTCGCTCACGACCGAGGTGTCGTGGGACTTCGCCGAGTGGGGTCTGGACCGTGAGGGGTTCCTGCAGCTGCACCGCGCCTCGGTGCAGGACCACCGCATGTTCCGGGACATGCCGGCGATCCCCGGTGCGTCGGACTCGCTGTGGCGCCTGTCGGACGCGGGGATCTGGATCCGCATCGTCACGCACCGCCTGGTGACGAACTGGGGTCACCAGATCATCGTGGGCGACACGGTCGAGTGGCTCGACCTGCGCAGCATCCCCTACCGCGACATCTGCTTCCTGGGTCGCAAGCCCGAGGTCCAGGCCGACGCGTACGTCGAGGACGCGCCGCACAACGTCGTGGCCCTGCGGGAACGTGGCAACACGGTGATCGTGTTCAACCAGCCGTACAACCGCGACCTGCCCGGTCCGCGTGCCGAGTCCTGGGACGAGGTCGAGGCGCTGGTGGCCGAGATGGTCACGCAGAAGGGTGGCGCGTTCGCCAGCCAGTTCCCCGGCCTGGACGCCGGCGCCGAGCGCCTGCAGCGCCACAAGGACGGGGGCTAGCGGTCCCCCGGCGTCCGGTTGTCCGCCGCCCGGTCCCCCGCCGGCGTGTACTGGAGGCCCGCGATGCCGCACTCGAAGGCCGTCGCGGCGACGAGCCGGTAGCCGTGGTGCACGTCGGTCGGGAAGACCGGCAGCCCGCGGCCGATCGAGACGGGGTGCACGAACAGGTGCAGCTCGTCGAGCAGCTGCTCGCGGATGAGCGACGAGACCAGCTCGGACCCGCCGTAGGTGATCAGGTCCCCGCCCGGACGTGCCCGAAGGTCGCCGATGGAGTCGGCCAGCTCGCCCCGCAGCAGCTCGACGTCGGACCACGGCGACGCCTCGAGGGTGCGGGACACGACGTAGCGGGGCGTCGCGTTCATCCACTCGGCGGTGGCGGCGTCCTCGTCGTCGGGTCGTGATCCCCAGTACGGCACGAAGTCCTCGGCCATGCGGCGACCGAGCACGATGCCGTCGACGCCGTCCATCAGGGAGCGCAGGCGGTCCTCGAGGTCCCAGGACCACTGGTCGCTCATCCAGTCGGGCTCGCCGTCCGGTCCGGCCATGTAGCCGTCGAGCGTGGTCTGGACCTGCAGCTTGAAGGTGCGCACGGAGTCCTCCTCGGTGCTGTGCTCGTGTCCGTCGTGAGGTACCTGTAGGGACTCGATGGCGCGTCGGGACTCATCGGCGCAGCGGTTCAGCACCTCTGCGGGGTGGGTGTGGGTCCGGCTCGTTGGTGGCCGTGGCGTTGTGACCAGAAGGTGTAGCCGTGTGGGGTGGTCCACCAGAACCATTCGTCGTCGGTGACGGCCATGGTCCAGCCGGTGCGGTGGGTGACGCCGTGGTGGTGGCGGCAGAGCGAGGCGAGGTTGTCGAGGTCGGTGGGGCCGCCGTGGAGCCAGTGCAGGACGTGGTGTGCGTCGGTCCAGGTGGGTGGTGCGTCGCAGCGGGGAAGACGCAGCCGCCGTCTCGTGCGGCCATGGCTCGTCGTTGGGCTGTGGTGGCGAGGCGTTGGTGTTGGCCGACGTCGAGCACGTTGCGGTGCATGCCCATGACGATGGCGGTGAGGACGGGG
>JAFAFZ010000539.1 GCA_023423215.1 Actinomycetes bacterium | reverse complement strand
CGGGCACGTCCGCGTCGATCGACGCGGCGAACGAGGCCAGGAAGACCGCCAGCCCGGCGACCACTGCCGTCGCCAGCAGCAGTGCGCCGGTGGTCGCCGCGGTGCGGGTGCGGTTGCGTACGGCGTCACGGGAGCCGACCCGTCGCAGTGCGCCGGACCGGCTCGGCACGAGGTGGATGCCCGCGCCGACGGCGTACGCGAGGACGGTCGAGAGCATCGAGCCCACGATCACGACCACGAGCACGGCGCCGGCGACGAGGCCGGCTCGGTCGGGCGCCACGTCGGCGATGACCATGAAGCCCCAGACGATGGCCGCGGCCGCGATGCCCACGAGCACCGAGCGGACGAGGCGCACGCCGGCCGACGCCGACCGCGCCGCCTCGGGTTCGACGATCGCGTCGATCGCCGCGACACGGCACGCACGCCACGCCGGGACGACGGCGGCGAGCACGGTCGCGAGTGCGCCGACCACCACTGCGGTGACGAGCGCCGAGATCGAGATGGCCGAGCCGCCGACGGGGATCGAGGTGCCCAGCGTGCCGAGCGCGCCCTCGATGAGCCGACCGAGCACCAGCCCGAGCGGGGCGCCGACGAGCGAGGCGACGCCGGCCAGCAGCGCGGCCTCGGTCAGGGCGACCCCGAGCAGCTGGTGCTGCTTGGCACCGACCAGGCGGAAGGTCGCGAAGGTGTGGCGACGGTCCGAGTAGAGCAGCGTCAACGAGTTCGCCACGGTCACCATGCCGACGACGAGCGCCAGGCCGGCGAAGCCCATGATCAGCACGCGGATCAGGGCGAAGCTGCGCGTCAGGCTCTCCTGTCGGTGCTGCGCACCCGTCTCGCCGTCGACCAGCTCGGCGCCCGGGGGGAGCGCAGCGGTGATGCGCGCCGCGACCTCGGCCGGGTCCGCGTCGTCGGTCAGGCGGATCGCGACGCGGTTGTCGTTGGTCGGCGTGCCGAACAGGCGTCGTGCCTCGTCGGTGGTGAACAGCGCCAGGCTCGACCCGTCGGGCAGCTGGCCCTCGGCGGTCGTGACGATGCCCACGATCCGGTAGGTGCCGTTGCCGGTCTTGCCCCACACGGGCACCTCGTCGCCGACCCGGTAGCCGGCGATCTCGGCGGAGCGCTCGTCGATGACGACCTCGTCGGCCGCCTCGGGCGGGCGGCCCTCGCCGACGAAGCGGTAGGGCGAGATCTGCTCGTCCTCGGGCCAGTTCGCGCCCATGGGCTGCTCGGACAGGCCCGGGGCCACGATCGGCTCGTAGTCCGGACCGAGCAGGATCGTGACCTCTTCGATGCGCGGCACCGCCGCGGCGATGCCGGGCTGCCCCTGGAGCGACTCCGCGATGGACGACGGGACCAGCCGGCGGGTCTGCTCGAGCGCGGACTCGTAGGCGACGTCGCCCTCGACGACCAGGTCCGCCCGCTCCGCGCCGGCTGCCGCCAGGTCCGACAGGCCCTCCGACACGCGGTCCAGCAGCGTGAGCGCCCCGGCCAAGTACCCGACGCTCAGCGCGATCGCGACGGTCGCCAGCAGCAGCCGACGGCGCTGTCGGATCAGCGCGGCGATCATGCGCCACATCCCGATCCCGGGGCGCCTGCCGGAAGGGGAAGACATCGTTCGAACCCTACCCGTGACGACCCATCGCCCCCGAGGACCGCGAGGGCGCGACCCGGGACCCGCTCAGCCCTGCGACGACGGCGGTGACCACGTCACGTTCGGGCGAGATCGAGGACCTGTTCGACGTCCTCGGAGCACAGCACGCCCTGCACCGCCGCGCCGTCGGTGACCACGGCGCGCCACGAGCGGCCGGAGCCCAGTCGTGACAGCACCTGGGACACGGACTCGCCCGGGTGCACCCGCGGCAGGCTCCACATCGGCTCGACGAACGACTCGATCGGCACGACCGTGCGCTGCGCGGGCGGCACCCGCAACACGGTGTCGGGCATCACCAACGAGGCGACGTGGCCGTGTGCGTCCACCACCGGGACGAGCGGCGTGCCGGGGTACGCCTCGAGGGTGCGCTCGAGCTCGGCGATCGTCGCCGTGCACGACAGCGGGTTCGGCAGCCGGCGGCCGAGCCCGCCCACCGAGTGGTCGAGCAGCTCGGGCTGGGGTGCCGACGCCGACCACTCGGACCGCGCGGCCAGGAAGAGGAACAGCGAGAGCACCAGGGTCCAGATGCCGGACCACACCGACCACCAGGCGATGCAGGCCGCCGAGAAGACGATGCCGCCCAGGGCCAGCAGCTGGCCCAGCAGCGAGGCGGTGCGGGTCGCGGTCAGCTTGCGACGGGTCCGGCGCCACAGGATCGCGCGCAGCATGCGACCACCGTCGAGCGGGAAGGCCGGCAGCAGGTTCGAGATGGCCAGGACGACGTTGATGGCCGCGAGCCACAGCAGCAGGCTGAGCAGCACGCGTGAGCCGTCGAGCACGTCGACCGCCCAGAAGCCCAGGCCGAAGATGCCCGCCATGACGAAGCTCATCGCCGGACCGGCCGCAGCGATGCGGAACTCGGCGCCGGGGTTGTCCGCATCGCCCTCGAGCTTGGCGACGCCGCCGAAGAGCCACAGCGTGATCTCGACGACCTTCACGTCGTTGCGGTCGGCGACGTAGCTGTGACCGAGCTCGTGGCCGACGAGGCTGACCAGGAAGCCGAGCACCCCGATGACGGCGGCGAACCAGTAGGCGCTCGCCGGGTGGTCGGGCGCGGCGATCGGCAGCGAGACGTTCGCCAGGCTGACGGCCAGGAGCACGCACACGACGAGCACGCCCCAGTTGAGACCGATGGGGACGCCGAGCAGTCGGCCGAGGCGGAGGTGGGTGCGCATCCTGGTCGGAAGGGTACTGCCGTCCGGGCACCGTCCGGCCGCGGATCCGCAGCGGATCGGCGCCGCCCGAGCGCCGGCTCAGGGACCGCACTTTGCGTCGGCGCAGCCCGCACCGATCGAATGTCGGCGTGCCGCAGGACCGACCCACGACCTCGACCGCCGAGCCGCTCGCCACGCTCGTGGATCGCCGGGCCGCGCTCCTGGCCCGCAGCGGCGACGCGGACGATCAGGTGCGGGCGCAGCTCGACGAGGCCACCGCCGAGCTCACCGACGCGCTCGCGGGTGCCGCGCCCGTCGTTCGGCCTGTCACCCTCGCGGACGACCCCGCCCTGCTCGACGTGCTCGTCGAGCGCGAGCCGGTTGTGCCGTTCGCCGAGGGCGACGCCCGGCGGGTGGACCTGGAGCACCGCCTCGGTCCGGACCGAAGGTGCTTCGCGCTCGAGCACCCGCTCCTGCCCGGACGCCTGATGAACGTGGTGTGGGTGGCCCTGTGCGTCGGCCGCCCCGCCGAGCTCGCACCCCTGCTCGACCCGGCAGCGAACCCGATCGACCCCGGCGAGGCCGACACGGCGGCCTTCTACTCGATCTGGAACGTCGAGCCCGGGCTGGTCGGCATCCCCGGGGGCAGGTCGCTCCTGAAGGGCGTGATCTCGGAGCTGCGCGACGAGCTTCCCGGACTGCACGACTTCCTCACCCTGTCGCCCGTGCCGGGCTTCCGCCGCTGGCTCGCCGACGCCGCCACGCCGGGGTCGGACGGCGAGCTGCTGGCCGCCGCGGCCCGGTACCTGACGACCCTGGACGGCGACGGTCGACCGATCGACCCCGTCGCACGCTTCCACCTCGGCAACGGCGCGCGCCTGCTGCACCTGAACGCCGACGCCGACCGGTCCCCGAGAGGACTGGATCGATCGCTAGGCGTCATGGCGAACTACCACTACGAGCCCGAGGACCGCGCCGCCAACCGAGCCGAGCTGGCGGCGGCTCGCCCCGCCGTGGGTCCGCAGGTCCGGGCGCTGCTGGAGCAAGGTTTCGGCCCCGACATCCAGGGGTAAGCGGGGAGCGCCACCTCTGCGCGCCCGCTGCGATATCCGCTGTTTCGGCGCCGTGTCGCCCTCGTGAACCGTGGCCACTCCCTGGGTCCGGCCGTGGATTCCTGGCTAACGTCGTCTCGCCCCGGAAATGTTCGGGGTGCCCCCGCACGGGAGTTCCGACCCATCCAGGAGATGTCCATGCGTATCCGTCCCCGCCTGATGCTGCCCGCGGTCCTCGCCGCCGGCGCGCTCGTGCTCGGAGCCTGCGGCAGCGACTCCGAGGGAGCGTCCGACAGCGGCTCCGACTCGGGCTCCGACTCGTCCTCCGCCGAGTTCACCGTCACCGAGACCTTCCCCACCGGCGAGCAGTACGGCTTCGCGGTGACCAAGGAGAACACCGCCCTGCTGACGGCGCTCGACTCGGCGCTCGCCACCACCATCGACGACGGCTCCTACGAGGAGGCGTACACGAAGTGGTTCGGCAGCGACACCGCCCCGACCATCACCGCGGCGCCCGGCGCTGCGGACACCGCACCGTCGCTCGACGGCGTCGAGCTCGTCGCCGACGGCAAGCTCACCGTCTGCTCGGACATGCCGTACCAGCCCTTCGAGTTCGAGGAGGACGGCAAGACGACCGGCTTCGACTACGACGTCGTCGCCGCCATGGGCGAGCAGCTCGGCGTCGAGGTCGAGTTCGTCACGACGCCGTTCGACAGCATCATCCCGGCCCTCGTCGCGGGGAACTGCGACATGATCGCCTCGGCGATGACCATCACCCCCGAGCGCGAGGAGCAGGTCAGCTTCACCGCCCCGTACTTCGACGCCGACCAGTCGCTGCTGGTGCTGTCGGAGAACGCCGAGGAGTTCGCGACGCTCGACGACCTGGCCGACAAGACCATCGGCGTGCAGGTCGAGACGACCGGCGCGAGCTACGCGGAGGAGAACCTGCCCGAGGGCGCGACCATCAAGGAGTTCCAGACCGGCGACGAGATGTTCCCGGCCCTGATCGCCGGTGAGATCGACGCTGCGCTGCAGGACCTGCCCGTCAACGCGTACCGCGCCGCGACCAGCTCGGGCTCGAACTGAGCCAGGTCACCGCGGGATCGTCCGGAGCGGCGGCACGACCGCCGCTC
>JAFAFZ010000426.1 GCA_023423215.1 Actinomycetes bacterium | reverse complement strand
TCGCTGACCAGCCACGTCGTGCCGTCCGCGGCGACGCCCAGCTCCCGCAGGGCGAGCACGCCGGGCACCCCACGCAGCCGCGCGAGCGACCGCCCCTCGCGCTCTGACCGCTCGAGCTGCAGCTGCGGGTCGACGCCGGGGCGGGGCGCCACCAGCTTCACGGCCACGTCCACACCGTCGCGCCGGTCCCGGGCTCGCCACACCGTGGCGGTCGAGCCGGCCGACAGCAGCTCGACGAGCCGCAACCGCGTCGGCAGGCCGACGACGACGGGCGGCGACGTGTCCATCAGCCGAGCGTGCCCATCAGGGTGCGGCGACCGCCGCGCGGGACGACCGTCGACCCCGGATCGCCCGCTGCACCTCGGACACCACCAGTGCGACCAGGAAGATCGCCACCGCGCAGGTCGCCATGGCCGCGCCGGCCGCGAGCCGCGCGTGCCAGGCGAGCAGCAGGCCGGCGACGACCGACACCTCGGCCAGCACGACCGAGGTCACCAGCACCCACGGCACACGGCGCACCAACTGGACGGCAGCGGCCGACGGCGCGGTGATGAGGGCGAAGACGAGCAGGCTGCCGACGGTCTTGAAGCTGGCGACGACGGTGAAGGTGACCAGCAGCAGGAGCACGGCGTGCGTCAACCCGGGGCGCAGGCCGAGCAACTTGGCCGAGGACGCGTTGAAGCACAGCACCAGGAACGCGCGGTAGCCCACCACGACGGCGACGAGCGCGCCGACGGCCACGACGGCTCCCAGCACCAGGTCGCCGCTCGTGATGCTGGTGATGCCGCCGAAGAGGAACCCGGTCAGGTCGCCGGCGAAGGAGCGGCTGCGGCTGACGATCAGGACGCCGAGCGCGAGCATGCCGACGAAGAGCAGGCCGATCGCGGTGTCCTCGGCCAGCCGCGATCGCCGGCCGATCACGGTGATGCCGCCGATCATCACCCCGGCGCTCGCCAGCGCGCCGATCGTCGGGTTGAAGCCGACGATGGTCGCGATCGCGAGCCCGGGCAGGACGCCGTGGGCCAGTGCGTCGCCGATGAAGGTCATGCCACGCAGCACCACCCACGTCCCCACCAGGCCGCACGCGACGGCGGCGAGGGTCCCGGCGGCGAGCGCGCGCTGCATGGTCACCGACCCCGTGAAGGGATCGATCAGCCATTCGACGGGTGTCGTCGCGACCAGCGGGAGCACGGCGTGACGCTACTGCCCCGCGCCCGGGGTCCCCGTGCCCAGCGCCTCGGCGACCCGGGCCGCGTCGGTCGTCATCATCTCGACGTAGGTCGACGCGCCGCTGCCCTCGTCGCCGAGCGATTCGGTGTACAGCTCGACCACCTGCACGTCGCCGCCGACCTGGTCGGCGAGCGCGTCCGCCAGGTCGGTCGGGCTCGTCGTCTCGGCGAACACCGCTCGCACGCCCTCCTCGCGCATCGTCGCCGCGAGCTCGTCGAGCTCACGCGGGTTCGACTCACCGAGCGAGCTGGTCGAGGGCACGGCTGCGCCGACGACCGTGAAGTCGAACCGGTCGGCGAAGTAGCCGAGCGCCTCGTGGTTGGTCACCAGGCGGCGCTGCGGCTCCGCGACGACCGCCAGCGTCTGCTCCATGTCCGCCGACAGCTCGCGCAGCGACGCGGCGTACTCCTCGGCACAGGCCTCGAGCCGGTCCGCCGGCACGCCCAGGTCGTCGACCTCGGCCAGCGCTGCGGCGATCAGCGGCACCGCGTCGGCGACGCGCTCCGGGTCCATCCACACGTGCGGGTCCTCGTCACCGTGGTCGTGCTCCTCGTCCGCGTGCTCTCCCTCGTCGGCGTGCTCGCCCTCGTCGGCGTGCTCGTCCTTGCCCCCGTGCTCGTCGTCCGCGGCGTGACCGTCCGCGGCGAGCGGCTGCAGGTCGGGACCGACCTCGAGCACCGTGACGCCGTCCGACGAAGCGGTGTCGAGCGCGTCGTGCAGACCCTCCTCGAGCCCGAGGCCGTTCGCCACCACCAGCTCCGCGCTGCGCAGCGCGTCCGCGTCCTGCACCGAGGGCGCGAACTCGTGGGCGTCGGCCCCACGGGGGATGAGCGACGCGACCTCGACCTCGTCGCACGCGACGTGCCGGGTGACGTCGGCCCAGATCGACGTCGTCGCCAGCACCGGCGACGAGCCGGCCGAGGTGCCGGTCGCTCCGTCGTCAGAGCTGCTGCAGCCGGCGAGGGCCAACGCCGTCGCGGCCAGCAGGGCGATCGGGACCGCGCGCCACGAGCCGGACGTCCGCGAGTGGGACGTGCGCGGGTGGGAGCTCCGAGGGCGGGAGGTCTGGTGTGCCATGACGGTAACCTTAGAATGAGACTGGTTCCCGCTTCCACCTTTGGCGATCACGTCGGGAGCGCTCCCCCGGTTCTCATGCGTTCCCACTTTCTCGGTTCGCCGGTACGATGACCGGCATGCCCGTCGCCCACACCGAGCTGGACCTGCACACCACCGTCGCGCAGCGCCTGCGCTCGAACGGGCTGCGCTACACCTCGTCGCGACGCTCGGTCATCGACGTGCTGGCGAACTCGGAGCGGCCGCTCACGATTCCCCAGATCCTCGAGCAGGACCCGTCGCTGGCCCAGAGCAGCGCCTACCGCAACCTGACCGAGCTGATCTCCGCGGGCGTCGTGCACCGCCTCGTGTCGGGCGACGAGTACAGCCACTTCGAGCTGGCCGAGGACCTGACCTCGCACCACCACCACCTGGTGTGCACCCACTGCGGGCGGGTGGACGACGTCACGCTCAGCGACGACGTCGAACGGGCCATGACCGCGGCGCTGGACCGTGCCGCGACCTCGCTCGGGTTCACCGCCGAGCACCACCGGCTCGACGTGCTCGGCCGCTGCGCGACCTGCGCCTGAGCGGATCCGACGGGATCAGAGGCTGACAGCGGTCCCGAGCTCGGCGCCCTCGCCGGGCTGCACGACGGCGGTCACGCCGGGCACGCGATCCTTCATGATGCGTTCGATCCCGGCCTTCATCGTCACGGTCGAGGCGGGGCAGGACACGCAGGCACCGTGCAGCTCGACCGTCACCACGCCGGAGTCCTGGTCCACCTCGACCAGGGAGATGTCACCGCCGTCGGCCTGGATGGCCGGCCGGATGATCTCGATGACCTCTTCCACCTGGACCTGCACGTCGACTCCCGTCGTCCCGGGCACCGTCGGCCGACGGCGCCGCGTGGGCACGCCGATGATGGTGCGTGCCGACAACGGTGACAACACCGCCGGGTAGCGTGACCTTCCGGATGTCCCTGCTCGCCTCGCTCCACGAACTGGTCGTCGGTCACACGGCGGTGCTGCTCGCGCACCAGGGCGGCTGGGACGAGATCCTCATGGTGCTGGCGCCGGTCAGCCTGTTCGCCGGCCTGCTCTACGTCGCGAACAAGCGGGCGAAGGGCATGTCGCAGGACGACGAGAGCGGCGAGCCGCGGGCCCCACGGCCGGCACCCCGCAACCACCGCGCCGGCCCGCGCTGAGCGGCGCAGCGAGGCGCCCCGGTTCCGGAGCCGGTCCCGGCGTCAGTCCCGCCGTTCGACGTCCACGCCGATGGCGACCAGGCGCTCGACCAGCGACTCGTAGCCACGGTCCAGGTGCTCGGCGTCCGAGATCAGCGTCTCGCCGTCGGCGCCCAGCGCCGCGATGACGAGCGCGGCGCCGGCGCGGATGTCCAACGCACGCACCGGCGCGCCCGAGAGCCGCTCGACGCCGTCGATCACGAGGTGGTGTCCGTCGACTCGCACCTGCGCGCCCATGCGCGCGAGCTCGCCGATGTAGCGGAACCGACCGGCGAAGACGTTCTCGGTCGCGTAGCTGGTGCCGGCGGCGAAGCACTGCAGCGCCACCAGCAGCGGCAGGTAGTCCGTCGCCAGCCCCGGGTAGGGCAGCGTCGCGACGTCGACGGGTCGTGGCTGCCCGGTCGCCATCGCCCACAGACCGCCCTCCTCCGGGGAGATCCGGATGCCCATGCGCCCGAGCTTCTCGACGAGCAGGTCCAGGTGGTCGGGTCGCACGTCGCGCAGCGTGAGCTCGCCGCCTGCGACGCCGAGCGCGCACAGGAAGGTCGCGACCTCGATCCGGTCGGGGATGACCGTGTGCTCGACGGCGCGCAGCTCCTGCACCCCCTCGATCACGATGACCGAGCTGCCCGCACCCAGGATCTGCCCACCCATGCGGTTCAGGAACGCGGCCAGGTCCGCGATCTCGGGCTCGCGCGCCGCGTTGTGCACGGTCGTCGTGCCCTCGGCGAGCACTGCGGCCATCAGCAGGTTCTCGGTCGCGCCGACGCTCGGGTACTCGAGCACGATCTCGGTGCCGACCAGCTTCGGCGCCGTCCCGTTGATGACGCCGTGGCTCAGCGTGAACGTCGCGCCGAGCGCCTCGAGGCCCTGCAGGTGCATGTCGATCGGCCGGGCGCCGAAGTCGTCGCCGCCCGGCATGGCGACGCGGGCGGTGCCGACGGCGGCCAGCAGCGGACCGAGCACCGCGCTCGAGGCCCGCATGCGCTCGACCAGCTCGTAGGGCGCCTCCGGCACGACCTCGGCGCCGCGCACGATCTCGAGCGCCCGGTCCTCTCGCCACCGCGTCTGCATGCCCATCGCCTCGAGCAGCGCGCACATGTGCTCGACGTCGGAGATCTGGGGCACGTTGCGCAGCACGTAGCGGCCCTCGGCGAGCACGCACGCCGCCATCAGCTTCAGCGCGGAGTTCTTGGCGCCACGGATGGCGACCTCGCCCGCGAGTGGGCCGGACGGACGGACGAGCAGTCGTGACACGCCCCCAATATGTCACGGGGGTGCGATCGGTAGGATCGGCGCGACATGGCGAGGATCCACACGGACTGGACCTGCGACGGGTCCGAGTTGGTCCGACGCCTGCGACCACGCGACGACGTCCTGGTGCGCGAGCGACCCGCCGTCCCCGACGGCCACGGTGAGGGACCGGCCGCCGATCCGCCGCCGTCCGGATGGGCGACCTACGACGGCGTCGAGGGGCCGTTCTCCCTCTACCGGCGCACGCTGTCGTGGGAGCCCGCCGACGCAGGGGCGGTGCGCTGTAGCCAGGACGTGGAGTACCGGCTCGCGATCCCCTACTGGGCGTGGCTCTACGCGCTGCCCGTGCGGCGCACCCTGCCCGACGGGCTGCCCGGCGGTCGGCGCCCGTGGTGGTCGACCCCCGACCGGCTCTCCCCCACCCAGTCGACGATGGGCGCCGCGGTGACGCTGTTCAACCTGGTCGGGGGACTGCTCTACGGGCTGCTGACCCAGGTGCTGACCTTCGTCGCCGAGGACCTGGGCGACCGGTCGGCCGGACAGCAGACGACGCTGCTCGCCGTGGTGCGCATCGGCGTCGTCGTCACGATCCTCGTGATGGTCGTCGCCGATCGTGTCGGTCGCCGGCGCATGGCGATCGGCTCGTTCGTCGCCTCCGCGGTGCTCACGCTCGTCACCGCGCTGTCGCCGACGTGGTGGGCGGTCGGCGCGCTGCAGTTCTTCTCGCGCAACCTGGCGATCGCCGGTCTGCTGTGCGTCGACACGATCGCGGTCGAGGAGCTGCCGCCCGGGTCGCGGGCGATGGTCGCGGGGTTGGGCACGCTGTCGTACGGCCTCGGCGCCGGCATCATCGTCATGACGCTGCCGCTGGCCGACCTGGGCACCGGCGGGTGGCGGCTGACCTTCGTCGTGGCCGGCCTGTCGCTCCCGGTCATCTGGCACGCGTCACGCCACCTGCCCGAGAGCGCCCGCTTCGACCGCCTGGCGCGCGCCCGGTCCGCGGTGCGTGAGGGCACGTCGGACGCGGTGAGCGCGGTGCGGCACCTGGGCGGGCGGGTCGACCGGTGGCGCTTCATCCTGGTCGGGGCGATCTTCTTCCTGCTGAACGTGTTCCTCGCGCCATCCTCGCAGCTGCAGAACGACTACCTGCGCACCGAGGTCGGCTTCAGCGGGCTGCTCATCACCGTCTTCGTGCTGGCGACGTCGACGCCGGGGGGCCTGGGCGTGCTCGCCGGCGGACGCATCGCGGACACACGCGGCCGCAAGTGGGCGATCGTGCCGGGCATGCTCGCCATCGGCATCTTCAACGCCGTCTTCTTCTCGTCGGTCGGCGTGCCGATGTGGGTCGCGTCGCTCTGCGGGTCGATGATCGGCGGCCTGGCCGCGCCGGCGCTCGGGGTCATCGCCCCGGAGCTGTTCCCCACCGCGCGGCGCGGCACGGTGCGCGGCGTGGTCGCGGCGATCGCCGTGGGCGGCTCGGTGGTCGGCCTGCTCACCTCCGGCTGGCTCATCGACGAGCGCGGCTACGCCGCGACCTTCACGCTGCTGGCGGTCGCGCCGATCGTCGGCGCGCTGCTCGCGCTGCTCATCCCCGAGACCCGTGGTCGCGAGCTCGAGGAGATCAACCGCGAGCCCGGCTCAGCCGGGTAGCCCGAGCCAGGAACGCAGGGCGATGCGCACCTCGGCGTCCGCGCCCTTCAGGTCGTGGCCCTTGCCGGGCACCGTCACGACCGTGACCGGACCCGGGATCGTCGCCGTCGCGCCGGAGAGCTCGTCCGGCGTGCCGAACGGGTCGCGATCGCCCGACACGAACAGCGTCGGGACGTGCACGTCGGGCAGGTGCTCGACCCGCAGGCGCTCCGGCTTGCCGGGCGGGTGCAGCGGGTAGGCGATCAGCAGCAGTCCGGCTGCGGGGAGCGGGTCCTCGAGCGGCTCGCTGCCCTTCGCGGTGTTGCCGGTCGCGCCGGCGACGGCCATCGAGCACATGCGTCCGCCCATCGAGCGCCCGCCGAGCACCAGGTGGTCGGGTGTGGTCCCGAGCTGCTCGCACAGGCCGGCGACGTCCTCGCGCAGCGAGGCGATCAGCTTGTTCGCCCGGTCCGGTGCGCGACGGCCCTCACGGCGGTACGGGAAGTCGAAGCGGAACACCGGCAGGGGCTCGACGGCCACCTCGAGCGCCAGCAGCGACGGGTGGTCGGCCGCGGTGCCGGCGCCGGGCCAGAGCGCGACGGCGTGCACGTCCTTCGGCGTCGCCGCCCTCGACCGTCTCGCCACCCGAACCCCTCCGCCCTCAGCCCAGCAGGATGCGCCGCGCTTCGCCGAGCTCGGCGATGCGTGCCGCGGCGCCCTCGTCGTCCGCGCCGTGGTCGGGGTGCGCGGCGCGCAGCTGGCTCCGGTACGCCGACTGGATGTCCTTGCGGGTCGGCACGGAGCTGCCGCCGCGCAGGTCCAGCACCCCCATCGCCCAGGCGACCGGGTCCCCCACCGCGCCGAGCGCGACGACGCCGTGACGACCGGAGAGGTGGCCGAGCAGCGCTGCCTCGCTGCCGCCGCGCCACAGGAAGCCCTTGCGGACCGTCGACATGACGGTCGGGATGAACTCCCACGGCACGGTCGCCGCCGCGTACACCGCGCACAGCACGTGCTGCGCGGCGGTGCCCTTCTCGTCGTCGAAGTGGAACTCCAGCCGCTCCCCCTCGCCGGTGAGCCGGTGCACGCACTTCTGCAGGCCGACGTGGTCCTTCTGGAGGCGGTGCCGCAGGCGGGGCTGGGCGATGCGCCGACCTGCCTCGAGCTCGACCATGAGGTGCAGCAGCTCGTCGTGGAAGTCGGGGTCCAGGTCCGGGCTGAAGCGGGCTGCGATGCCGCCGAGCAGCACCCCACCGAAACCAGGTGCCGGATCGCACGGCAGCTCGAGTCGCCCCAGCGCGACCCGTCGGGTCGGGGCGATCGGCCGTGAGAGGAAGGTCTCGACCTCCGCCAGCAGCATCGGACAACCGTAGTGGCCCACCGTGCTGCGCCACGATCGGCCGAGCGTGGCGGCGGACAACGCCGAGCGGGGTGGGGTGCGCGGATCCGAACGAGCCCCTCCGAGGCGTCGATCGTCTACCGAGTGGGACCGAGCACCAGTGGGAGATCGGTCGGGTCGTGCTGGTCGAGGGCGAGTGGAAGGTCGCCATCGGCACCCTCTGCCGGGACCTTGCAGCCACTGGCTACAGCTGCCCGGGGATCCTGCCGCATCCCCGTCCGGGACCGCTCGGCTGAAGACGCAACGAGCCTGCGAGAGTGCGGCGTCGGCGCCGTGGAACACCGGGGCGAGTGGCCGACCCCCGGCCGCAGAGTAGGAGGGAAGGGAAGGGAAGAACCCTACGGCCGGGGGTCGAACCAGGAGAGGTTCTAGTCGATCGAAGCCGTTCTGGCAGCAATCGACTGCACCACTCGCAGCGGCTCGGCAGCTGGGTGCGGATCCGAGCCTGACCAGCTCCTACCCCCGATGTCGGGGCAATCATTCCTGCACGAACGTGAGACGGATGACCGCTCCCTCGGCCTCGGTCCGGGCCGGGTCCAGCCGGTAGCCGAGGGGGTGCTCCCAGTCGACGAGGGACTCCTTCGTGGTGCCCGGACGGTCGACCAGGTGCCGCACCAGCGCACCCTTCAGGAGCTTGTTCCAGTGCGAGACGGCGACGAGCGACCCGTCCGGCCGGCGCTCCAGGAACCGCACCGTGTGCTGCGGCTGCGGAACGGTCGGCTGCCACGCAGCTGCGTGCTCGTTCGGCAGCAGGTTCCAGACGGTCCGACCGGCGGCGAGCTCGTCGAGGTGCTCCGACACGGGCTTCCTCCACCAGGTCGAGAGCCGTCCGAGCTTGGGCAGCGCGGCGCCCACCTTCAGCTTGTAGTCCGGTATCGGGTCGGACGGAGCGACGAGCCCCCACAGGCCCGAGACGATCAGCACGCTGCCGTCGAGCCGCCGGCGGCGGGTCGCGGTCAGGGAGCCGACGTCGAGGGCGTCGTAGAGCACGCCCGTGTACCGCTCGATCGCCGGCAGGGTGGGCGCCTCGCGCACGCCGCGGTTCGCCTCGGTCGCGGCGGCGAGGGCGTCACCCTTCACGCCGAGCAGCTTCGCCCGGGCGGCCGGGGTCTGCCGCATGGCCCGGGCGAGCGCGACCAGCGCCTGCTCGCGCTGACGATCCAGGTCGACGGCCATCGTGCCGGGGGCCCAGGGCGCGCCGGTCCCGCCGTCGGCCTTGCCCTCGGAGGGCGGGAGCAGGATGAGCG
>JAFAFZ010000292.1 GCA_023423215.1 Actinomycetes bacterium | reverse complement strand
CCGGGGGGCCTCGGGGCGGGGAGGGGGGGGCGCGGCGGCCGACCGGGCCGCCGTTGCGTTAGGAGACCTTAACGATCGCGGTGAAACCCGCGCAACGCCGAGCCGCGGCGTGCTTGCCATCCCTGTCGAGGTTGTTAGGCTCGCCTACCACGACGAGGCGTTCGTCGGATCGGACCAGAAGGGGAGCACGTACATGACCGACTCGCAGGTGGACGAGGCGACGGCTGCGGGCGGTGCCGACGACCCGATCGTCGCCCTCATGGCCGACGCCGGCGAGGAGATCCTCTACCGGCTCAACGAGGACTTCGAGGACTCGCTGCTCTTCGTCGGTCGCGTCCTGGGCGACCGTCCGGGCGCCACCCGCTGCACGATCGTGGCGATCGACTCCCTCGGCGTCGACTCGGTGGTGCGCGACCCGGAGGGCGATCACGAGGTGCGCATCGGCTTCTCGGAACCGGTCGGCGACCGCGACGCGCTGACGCTCGCCCTCATCGACCTGGTGGTGCGGGCGCGAGAGGTGTCCGGCGAGGACGGGACCAGCAGCGGTGAGGAGGCATTCGCCGGCCTCGCCGCGATCCGCACGTTCCTCACCTCGGTCGCCGCGGTGCGGGAGATCACCCCGCACCTGCGAGAGGTCACCTTCCGCGGCGGCGACCTGGCCACGTTCGAGCCGCTGGGTCCCGACACCTTCCTCTACCTGCTGCTGCCGCCCCCCGGCCGCACCGAGCTCGGGATCGACCAGTCGTTCACCTGGGAGGCGCACGGGGCGATGGCGCCCGAGGACCAGCCGCGCGGCGCGTACTACACGCTGCGGGCCTGGCGTCCCGCGGTCGCCGAGCTCGACATCTGGATGGTGCTGCACGGCGACGCCGGGTACGCCTCGGCGTGGGCCGGCCGGGTCGCCCCCGGTGATCAGGTCGCGCTGTGGGGTCCCCGCACGGCCTTCGAGCCGCCGGAGGGCACCGACCACCTGCTGCTCGTCGCGGACGAGACGGGCCTGCCGGCGGTCGCGGTGATCCTCGAGCAGCTGCCCGAGGGCACCACGGCCACCGTCGTCGCCGAGAGCGGCGCTGCGGCCGAGCGCCAGCCGCTCCCGGAGGTCCCCGGTGCCGACGTGGTCTGGCTCGACCGCGGCGACGCCGAGATCGGGACCACCACGCTCCTCGTGGACGCCGTGCGGCAGCTTCCGGAGCTGCCGGCGACGACGTACGTGTGGGGCGGCGGCGAGAGCAGGGCGATGACCGCGGTCCGGCGCCACGTGCGCGACGAGCGCGGACTCTCCCGCGAGCAGGTGTCGCTGGTCGGCTACTGGCGACATGCCCGCCACACCGGCGATCCGCTCGACGCTGACTGATCCGACAGGATCGGTGGTCCTTGTGCCTGCTCTCCGTTAGGTTGCGCCGATCGCCACCGCTCCCTCGCCGATCGAACGAGCGTCGCTGGACCGGTCCGACCGGATCACGCTGCTGCTCCGACTGCTGCTGGCCGCAGCGCTGCTCGTCGCGGGCCTGACCGCGGCCGGCATCGCGTGGGTGCACGCCGAGAACAACGCCGAGGACGCCGCCGAGCGCACCGCGGACGCGGTGGCCGAGAGCGTGCGCTCGACCGCCGAGACGGTCATCGCCGGCATCGGCGGTGCCGCGGGCATCGTCCCGCCCGAGGGCCCGGTGCGGCCGGACGCCTTCCAGGCCTTCCACAACGACGTCGCCGAGGTGTCCTCGCTCGACGTCCTGGGCTATGTCGCGATCGTCCCCGAGGCGGACCGCGTGGCGTTCGAGGCCGAGCTCGGCCGCCCGATCGTGGACCTCGGTCCCGAGGGCTTCGTCATCGCACCGCCCCGACCCGTCTACTGGCCCGTGAGCATGGTGGCCCCGGAGGAGCCGCTGACGTCCCAGCTCATGGGGCTGGACGTCGCGGCGAGCGAGATCACCGCCGGGACGGCGCGCACCGCGGTCGACAGCGGCGAGATCGTCGCGACCGAGGCGGTCGACCTGGGGCCAGGCCTGCGCGTCTTCTTCATCATGAAGGCGCTCTACCGGCCGGGGCTGCCCACCGGGACGGCCGAGGAGCGCCAGCTCGCCCACGTCGGGTTCATGGCCGCCGCGTACCTCGGCGACGCGCTGGACGTCGCCGGTGAGGCGGCGGCGCCCGAGGACGTGCACTTCTCGCTCCGCGACGGCGAGGTCGAGCTGGCCGTCAGCGACACGCCACCCGGCGGGGACTCGATCGAGCGCACGATCGACGTCGCCGGGCAGCCCTGGACGATCCAGGTCGACGACGAACGCCCGGTCAACCACGACCTGTCCTGGTTCCTCATCGCGGTCACGGTCGTGCTCGTGGGCGCGCTGCTCTACGTGATCTCGCGCAGCGTGCGCTACGAGCGGGCGATGGCGCGCGTCGCACGCCTGGTCGGCGCCACGGCGGACCTGGCCCAGCAGCTGGCGCGGGCCGCGACCTCGGGCCAGGTCGCCGGGGTGATCGACCGGACCGTCGCACCGATGTACGGCGCCGAGCGCTCCCGCCTCGTCGTGCTCGCGGACGAGGCGCCCAGCGAGGAGCTGGGCACCCTGGTCGCCGACGCCGTGCAGTCGCGAGAGGTCACCGTGCGGCCCTCCGGCGGTGGACGCGGCGCCGTGGCGGTGCTGCCGCTGGGCGGCGTCGCAGGCGACGTGAGCTCGGTCGTCGAGGTCGAGTGGCCGCACCGGGTCGTGGGCCTGGGTCTTATACACATCTCCCAGCCCACGCGACGGGCGG
>JAFAFZ010000277.1 GCA_023423215.1 Actinomycetes bacterium | reverse complement strand
CGACGAGCGGCGGCGCGCCGACGCGCCGACCCTCGACGCCGGCATCGACCGGCAGGCACTGGCCGACCTCGAGCGGTGTGTACCCCGACGAGCTGCACGACGTCGCGACGGCCACCACGATCGCCACCGCGACGGCGGCGCAGCGTCCGGCGGTTCGGCTCATGCCGGGACGAAGCGCACCCGGTACGACGTCGGCCACCACTTGCCGGTCACCAGGAACTCGCCGTCGTCGAGGTGGGCGACGCCGTTGGTGACGTCGATCGTCACGTCCTGCTCGCCACCCGCCTCGGCCGCGTCGTCGCGCAGGGGGGACAGGTCGACGACGCCGGTCACGGTCCAGCAGTCCGGATCGATGCGCAGCAGCTCGTCGCTCTGGTAGCGGTTCGCCCAGAGCGACTCGCCGTCCCAGTCCAGCTCGTTCAGCGCGTCCGACGGTCCACCATCGCGTTCGACGCGGTGCGCGGCCAGCTCGGCGAAGTCGTCCGGGTCGCGCACGACGAGCGTGTCGCTGCCGTCGCTCATGACCAGCGTGCCATCGTCCACCTCGGTGAGGCCCCAGCCCTCGCCCTCGAAGCGCAGCTCCCCCGTCGGCTCGACCTGGGTCGCGCCGGCACGCGAGGCCAGCAGCTCGCCCACGTCCCAGCGGTAGGCCACCCCCTCCTTCCAGGTGAGCTGCACGAGCTCGTCGTCGCCGACGAGCGCCAGGCCCTCGGCGAACACGTCCTCGGGCAGGTCGACCGCGACCAGGTCGTCGCCCGTCGCCAGGTCGTACCCGACCAGCCGGGACTCGCCGTAGCGCCCGGCGCTCTCGAACACGACGCCGTCGCGCACCAGTAGGCCCTGGGTGTAGCTGGTCGCGTCGTGCGGGCTGGTCTCGAGCACCTCGGGGACCAGCTCCTCGGGCGGCGTCGCCTCGCAGGTGGCGCCGCGGACGGTCGCGCCGGACGCGTCGTCCGTGCCGTCGCCGGCGTCGCTTCCCGAGCAGCCGGCCAGCACGAGCGTCGCGACGACCGCCGAGCACACGAGGCGGGTGGTGCGACCCGTCATGGTCGGCCGGCGACGCGGCGAAGGGTCGTGACGGCCTCGACGTGGTGCGTCTGGGGGAACAGGTCGACCAGCTCGACGCCCAGCACCTCGTAGCCGCGGTCGACGAGCAGTCGGGCGTCGCGTGCCAGCGCGGCCGGATCGCAGCTGACCAGCGCGACGCGCTCGGCGCCGGTGGCGGCGACCACCGCCGCGCCGTCCTTGCCCAGACCGGAGCGTGCGGGATCGGCCACGACCACGTCGACGGGCATGGGCCGCCACCGCTCGACCGGCGCCTTCACCACCCGTGCGCCCAGGTCCTCGAGGTTGACCCGGGCGTCCGCGCCCGAGGACGCCGAGCGCTCGACGAGCACCGCGTGCCGGGCACGCAGCGCGCCGGAGAACAGCCCGACGCCGCCGTAGAGGTCGGCGAGCGTCGCCTCGGCCGGGTCGAGCGGACCGAGCGCGCGGCGCACCGCGTCCACCAGCGCCTCGGCGCCGTCGGGCCGGGCTTGGAAGAAGGACGCCGCCGAGATCCGGAAGGAGCGGCCGTGCACGACCTCGTGGAACCAGGCGGGCGCGGCCTCGCCATCGCCGGACCGTGCGGTCCGACCGCCGGCCTCGACCACCCGCACGTCGGCGGGCACTCGGACGGCGCGGGCCACGTCCTCGGCCGAGCGACCCGCACGAGGCGAGACCAGCACGAGCCGCTCCCCCGTCCGGGCGCCGGCACGGATCGTGACCTCGTCCGCACCTGGGAACTCCCCCGTGCGCACGACGTCGTCGACCAGCGGGTGCGCGACGAGGCACCCGGCGATGGTGTGCAGGTCGTGGCGGTGGCGCCGGCGGAAGCCGGGTCGGCCACCCTCGTCGACGCCGCACCGCAAGGTGGTCCGGTAGCCCGACGGCGCCAGCCGTCGACCGGCGACGATCGGCACGCCGTGGAGGTGCCCGATGCGCAGCAGCGCGTCCGAGACGATGCCGGCCTTGAGCGCCCACTGCAGCGAGGCGGTCGCGTGCTGCAGGTCGCAACCACCGCAGCCCGCGAGCAGCTCCGGGCAGGGCGGCACCACCCGGCCGGGCGCCTCGTCGAGCACCTCCGTCGTCGTAGCGCGCACGAGTCGCGCCCGCTCCTCGGTGACGTCCGCACGCACCTGCTCGCCGGGCAGCGCGCCCTCGACCAGCGCTGCTCGACCGTCGGGCAGGTGGGCGAGCCCGAGGCCGCCGGCGACCATGCGCTCGACCGAGAGCTCGAGCACGCCCGGCAGCGGCTCGGTCGGGAGGGGCGGGGTCGGGAGCGGCTCCGGCCGGAGCTGCTCGTCCGCGGGCCGGTCGGTCACCACGTCCTGCACGTCCGCCACCGTAGATCGACTCCCGACGGGCGGAGGTGCGCGGTTAGGGTCCCGGCATGAGCTCGCGCCCCGTGCAGATCGCCCCGTCCGTGCTGCCCGCCGACTTCTCGCGACTGGGCGAGGAGTGCATCGACCTGGAGAAGGCCGGCGTGGATCGGATCCAGTGGGACGTGATGGACGGCGTGTTCGTGCCGAACCTCACCTTCGGTCCGGACGTGATCCGTGCGTGCCGCCCGCTCGTCGACGTCCCGTTCGAAGCGCACCTGATGGTCGTGAACCCCGACGAGCTGGTCCACAAGTACGTCGAGGCCGGTTGCGAGATCCTCATCGTGCACGCCGAGGCCTGCACCCACCTGCACCGAACGCTGTCGAACATCCGCGAGCTCGGTGCGAGCCCGGCGGTGGCGCTCAACCCGGCGACGCCCGCCTCGGCGGTGCGCCACGTCATGGACCTGGTCGACCTGATCCTGGTCATGACCGTCAACCCGGGCTTCGGCGGTCAGGCCTACATCGACACGATGGAGCCGAAGATCGCCGAGGTCGCCGCGATGATCGAGCTGACCGGCCGCGACATCGACCTCGAGGTCGACGGTGGCATCGGCCCGTCGACCGTCGCCGGTGCCGCCGCCGCGGGTGCGGATGTGCTCGTCGCCGGCAGCGCCCTCTACCGCGACCCCGAGGGCCTGGCCCACGCCGTCACCGAGATCCGCGAGCTCGCCGAGGCCGCCCGGGCATGACGCCGCGACGCACCGCCGTCGCCGTCGTCACGATCCTGACCGGAGCGCTCGGCCTGGCCGCGTGCGGGGACGGCACGCCGGCGTTCTGCACACCGCTCGCGGACTCCGCCGACCTGTCCGGCCTGACCGACGCGCTCGACGCCGGTGACCTGGACCGTGCGGCGAGCGAGGCGCAGCGGCTGCGCGACCTGGCGGACGAGGCACCGAGCGACATCCGCGCGGACTTCACCGAGCTGGCCCAGAGCGTCGTCGACATCGTCGACCTGCTCGCCGGCGACCTGGCGGCCAGCTCCCCGACCACGGTCGCGGAGGGTTCGAGCGCGCCCACCGTCGAGCCCGGAGAGGTCGAGCGCCGCCGGGACGAGCTGAACGACCGCCTGGGCGCCCTCGACCGGCGCAGCGACCGCATCGCGGCCTGGGCGTCGGAGCAGTGCGGGATCGACCTCTCGACCCCAACATGACGATTTCGTGACTCGAAACACTCACAAGGTGAACCAGGGCTGCCGACTGGTGTGATAATCATGTCGTCGTCATCTGATTGTAATAATCCGATGCTCAGCTGGGGCTGGGTCTCAGCGGTACGGACGGCACCGTCGACAGCGGTGTCGCCCGAGACCACAACGGCATGCACCGTCAGCACACACCCGAACACCCGACACGACCGAACACACAGAACGAAGGAACCGCGCATGACCTCCCGTACACGTCGATGGCCCGTCCTGGCCGCCCTTGCCCTCTGCATCGCCCTCGTGGGCGCAGCGTGCACGAAGAACGGCGAAGCATGGGAGTCCTCGCAGCTCATCAACACCGAGCGTGAGAACCGTGGGCTGCCGGCACTGGCGCTCGACCAGGCGCTGATCGACAAGGCGCAGGCGTGGGCCGAGACGATGGCCGCCAGCGGCGTGCGCCACTCGAACCTGGCCGAGGGCGTGCCCGCCGGCTGGGGTCGCCTGGGCGAGAACGTGGGTTGGGCCCGCTCCGTCGGCGAGATGCACAACATGTTCATGAACAGCCCGGCTCACCGTGCCGCCATCCTCGACGGTCGCTTCACCGCCTACGGGACCGGCGTCGCCGTGGTGGACGGCCGCTACTACGTCGTGCAGGTCTTCGCCGGCTGACCGGCCGACCCCACGACAACCCAGAACGCGGACCGGCCCGGGCGACTCGCCCGGGC
>JAFAFZ010000234.1 GCA_023423215.1 Actinomycetes bacterium | reverse complement strand
CGCACACGACGCGCTGGTGGGGTCGACCCTGCACGAGCTGGCGCCCGGTGCGGTCGTCGCGACCGGATCCGCCCGCCGCCGGGCGCTGCTGGCCGACCTGCGGCCGGACCTGCGGTTCGCGGAGCTGCGGGGCAACATGGCGACCCGGCTCGCGAAGGCCGCGGACTTCGACGCGATCGTCGTGGCGGCCGTGGCGTTCGAGCGCCTGGGACTCGGCGAGCACCTGCGGGACGTGCTGGACGTCGACGTGTTCGTGCCGCAGGTCGCGCAGGGCGCCCTGGCGGTCGAGTGCCGGGCGGACGATCCCGCGACCGCGGAGCTGCTCGCCGCGATCGAGCACGCGCCGAGCCGCCGGCGGGTCGAGGCCGAGCGGGCCTTCCTGGACGAGCTGGGCGGGGACTGCACCCTGCCCGCGGGCGCCCACGCCGCCCTTGGGGACGACGGCGGACTCGTGCTGCACGCCGTGCTGGCCGATCGAGTGGGCGGCACCGTCCTGCGGCGTGAGGGTCGGCTCGACGCGCCGGCGTCGCTCGATGCCGTGCGGCAGCTCGGGCACGACGTGGCCGACGAGCTGCGCGCTGCGCTCGAGGGCAGCGCCGAGCGGGAGCCTGGCGCATGACGGTGTACCTGGTCGGCGCGGGCCCCGGCGACCCGGGGCTGATCACGGTGCGCGGCGCCGAGGTGCTGGCCGCTGCCGACGTCGTCGTGCACGACCGCCTCTCGGCAGCCGGGCTGCTGGACCTGGCGCCGGCGCACGCCGAGCGCATCTCGGTGGGCAAGGACCCGGCGGGCTCGTCGGTGCCCCAGGAGCGCATCAACGAGCTGCTGGTCGAGCACGGGCGAGCGGGCCGGCAGGTGGTGCGGCTGAAGGGCGGCGACCCCTTCGTGTTCGCCCGCGGTGCGGAAGAGGCGCGGGCGCTCGCCGAGGCGGGCGTGCCCTACGAGGTCGTTCCGGGCATCACCTCGGCGATCGCTGCGCCGGCGTACGGCGGGATCCCGGTCACGATGCGGTACTCGTCGACCAACTTCACCGTCGTCACCGGCCACGAGGACCCGACCAAGCCGCACACCGACGTCGACTGGGAGGCGATCGCCGCGGTCGGCGGCACGATCGTCATCCTGATGGGCGTCGCGAACCTGCCGTCCATCTCGGCCCGCCTCATCGCAGGTGGGCTGTCGCCGGACACCCCCGCTGCGGCCGTCCGTTGGGGCACCCGAGCGGACCAGACCGTCGTCCGGTCGACGCTCGCCGAGCTGCACCACCAGCCGCTGCGGGCCCCCTCGACGATCGTGGTCGGTGACGTCGCCGCACAGGAGCTCGACTGGTTCACCGGCCGCCCGCTGTTCGGCACCGGCGTCGTCGTGACCCGTGCGCCCGAGGGGGGTGGCGGGCTGGCCGCCCGCCTGCGCGCCGCCGGTGCCGAGGTGGTCGAGGTGCCGACGATCCGCATCGTGGAGCCGGCGGACGGCGGCGCTGCGCTCGCGGATGCCGTGGCGACGGTGGGGTCCTACGACTGGGTGGTGGTGACCTCGCCGAACGGCGCCCGCCGGTTCTGCGCGCAGCTGCGCGACGGTCGCGACCTGGCCGGGGTGCGGCTCGCGGCGATCGGCCCGGGCACCGCGGCGACGCTGGCCGAGCACCACCTGGTGGTCGACCTCGTCCCCGAGCGCTACGTCGCGGAGTCGCTGCTGGCCGCGTTCCCGGACCCGCCCGGGGGCCGAACCGGTCGAGTGCTGCTGCCCCGCGCCGAGGTCGCCCGCGACGTGCTGCCGGACGGGCTGCGGGCGCGAGGCTGGGACGTCGACGTCGTCGACGCCTACCGCACGGTCCCGGCCGAGGTGTCCGAGACCGATCGCACCCGCATCGCCGAGGCGCAGGTCGCGACCTTCGCGTCCGCCTCCGCGGTCACGAACTTCGTCGCCGCGCTGGGCGTCGACGCGGTCCCGCCGGTGGTGGCCACGATCGGGCCGATCACGAGCGCGGCCGCACGCGACCTGGGCCTGGAGGTGGCGGTCGAGGCCGAGGAGCACACCCTCGACGGCCTCGTCGAGGCGCTCGTGCGACGAGCCGACGCGACACGATCGTGAGCGGCGCACCCGTCGGTGTCGACGGCGGCGTCCCGCTGCCCGACGCCGTCGTGTTCGGCTTGGACGGCCGCCTCCTGGACACCGAGTGGTGCGAGTACACGACGATCGCCGAGGTGTTCGCCGCGCACGGGCAGGAGCTCTCGCTCGACCTGTGGCGCACCTTCATCGGCGACATCGACCACCCGTACTGGGCGGACCTGCTCGAGGCGCAGCTCGGCTGGCCGATCGACCGCGACGAGTGGGTGCCACGACGGCGTGACGCGAACCACCGCTGCACCGCGGCCATGACGCTGCAGCCCGGCGTGCTCGAGCTGTTCGACGCGCTGGCCCACGCAGGCGTGCCGCTGGCCGTGGCGTCCTCGTCGCCGATGGACTGGGTGGGCACGCACCTGCGTGAGCGAGGTCTGTGGGACCGCTTCGCGACGGTGTGCAGCGGCGACCAGGTGCCGCGCACGAAGCCGGATCCCGCGGTCTACCTGCTGGCGTGCGAGCGGCTCGGGGTGTCGCCGGCCCGGTCGGTGGCGATCGAGGACTCGATCCACGGCGTGCGCGCCGCCCGGGCGGCCGGGATGGTCGCCGTGGCGGTGCCCAGCTCCATGACGCGGGTGATGGACTTCTCGCACGCCGACCTGCGCGTCGACAGCTGCGCCGAGCTCACCCCGGAGCGGCTCGGCGCCCTCGTCCCCGCCGGCGGCTGAGCGCAGGGGACCGCAGTCGGGTCGCCGGCGCCCCGGGCGCTCAGCCCTCGGCGTCCAGTGCGGCGATGACCATCTCGGCCAGCTCCGCGTGTCCGCGGTCGGACAGGTGGAGCCCGTCGTAGGACCACGGGATGGTCGCGGTGCCGGCGGGGACCATGTCGGTCATGTCGATGTAGGTGCAGCCACGCTCCGCCGCGACCGCTTCGGCCTGCGCCCGGTACTCGGGGGCGAAGTACACGAACTCCACGTGCGAGGTGGGCTGGTGCGCGATGGCCCACTCCCAGTGCCCGACGACGACGCACCGGTCCGCGGGGTACAGGTCCAGCAGCTCGTGCAGCGCCTCGCGGTAGCGGGTCGGGGTCACGTGCTGGCCCTCGTCGTTGACGCCGAGCGCCAGCACCAGCAGGGCCTGGTGCCCGAGGGCCTCGGGCGGCGGCTGGAACCGCGGGTGGTTCACCCACATGCCGGCCGAGAAGCCCGCTCGTGCGTAGTCCCACTGGGTGACCGCGCCCTGACCGGTGATCGTGCCGTCGAAGTAGCGACGCACGACCGCGTCCCGATCGCCGCCGGCGAGGTGCGTGGCGAGCAGGTCCTGCCAGCGCGTCATGGCGGCCCGGCCCGGGTTGTAGGACAGCGAGTCGCCGAACACCAGCAGGTCGACGCAGTCGGCCGGATCCGCGGCGTCGCAGCGCGGCGTGTAGTCGACCTCGTACTCGATGGGCGGCACGTACGCCGGGGCGGTGGTGCACCCCACCGCGCCCACCGCCACGACGGCCGCGCACGCCGCCGCGGCCGTTCGACGTGCACGTGCACGGACTGCTCCCGCCATCGGTCCTCTCCTCCCGCTGGTGGTCCGCCCCGTCGGACCCCACGTCCGGAGCCACCGGACGACGTCGACCACCGTAGTCCTGCTCATCGGCAGCGGTCCCAGCGGGTCGGTCGCGTCGGGGTCGTGCGACAGAGCCTGCCGTAGGATCCGGCGGTGACGTTCCCCCAGCAACGCCTGCGGCGCCTGCGCCGCACCCCCGCCCTGCGGCGCCTCGTCGCGGAGACCCGGCTCGGCGTCGACGACCTGGTCGCCCCGCTGTTCGTGCGCGAGGGCATCGACGAGCCCCAGCCGATCACGTCGCTCCCTGGCGTGTTCCAGCACACCCGGACGTCGTTGCGGCGTGAGGTCGCCGAGCTCGTGGACCTGGGCGTCGACGCGGTGATCCTGTTCGGGGTCCCCGAGTCGAAGGACGCCGAGGGCACCGGTGCCTCGGATCCCGACGGCATCGTGCAGATCGCCCTGCGCGAGCTGCGCGACGACCTGGGTGACCAGGTCGTCCTGATGGCCGACCTGTGCCTGGACGAGTACACCGACCACGGACACTGCGGCCTGCTGACCCCGGCGGGCACGGTCGACAACGACGCGACCCTCGAGCGCTACGCCGAGGTCGCCCTGGCGCAGGCCGAGGCCGGTGTCGACGTCTGCGCACCCTCGGGGATGATGGACGGACAGGTCATGGCCATCCGCGACGCCCTCGACGAGGACGGCTTCGACGAGGTGTCGATCCTCGCCTACTCGGCCAAGTACGCCTCGGGCCTCTACGGGCCGTTCCGCGACGCGGTCGACGTCGAGATCGTGGACGGCGGCGATCGCACCGCGTACCAGCAGGACTTCCGCAACGTGCGCGAATCGCTCCAGGAGATCCGCGAGGACGTCGCCGAGGGCGCCGACATGGTGATGGTGAAGCCGGCGCTGACCTACCTGGACGTGCTGACCCACGCCCGCGCCGAGGTCGACGTGCCGCTCGCCGCGTACCACGTGTCCGGTGAGTATGCGATGGTGCACGCGGCGGCGGAGCGCGGCTGGATCGACGGCGACGCCGTCGCGCTCGAGCAGATCACCGCGATCAAGCGGGCGGGCGCGGACTTCGTGCTCACCTACTTCACGAAGCAGCTGGCGGAGGCCTTCCAGTGACGGAGCGATCGACCACCACGAACGACGAGTGGTACCGCCGCGGGCTCGAGCACATCCCCGGCGGGGTGAACTCGCCCGTGCGCGCGTTCCGCTCCGTGGGCGGCACGCCGTACTTCGTCGCTCGCGCCGAGGGCGCGTACGTGTGGGACGTCGAGGGCAACCGGTTCGTCGACTACGTGCAGAGCTACGGCGCGTCGATCCTCGGCCACGCGCACCCGGTGGTCATCGAGACCATCCAGCGCGCCGCGACGTTGGGCACGACGTACGGGGCGCCGACGCCGGGCGAGGTCGAGCTGGCCGAACAGCTCTGCGCGCGCGTGCCCGGCATGGAGCAGGTCCGCCTGGTCAGCTCGGGCACCGAGGCGACGATGTCGGCCATCCGGCTGGCCCGCGGGGCGACGGGCCGCACCAAGCTGGTGAAGTTCGAGGGCAACTACCACGGCCACTCCGACGCGCTGCTCGCGTCGGCCGGTTCCGGCGTCGCCGAGGGCGCGATGGAGACCGGCACGTCGCCGGACTCGGCCGGCGTGCCCGAGGGCGCGGTGGCCGACACCGTGGTCCTGCCCTACAACGTCGTGCCCGTCCTGGACCGCGATGTCGCGGTCGTGATCGTCGAACCGGTGGCCGCCAACATGGGCCTGGTGCCGCCCGAGCCCGCGTTCCTGCACGGCCTGCGCGCCGAGTGCGATCGGGTCGGCGCGCTGCTGCTCTTCGACGAGGTCATCACCGGGTTCCGCCTGGGCGTGGGCGGGGCCACCGAGTGGTCGGGCGTGACGCCGGACATCTGGTGCTTCGGCAAGATCATCGGCGGCGGCCTGCCCGTCGGCGCCTTCGGCTCGTCCCGGTCGATCATGGCGCAGCTGGCGCCGCTCGGGCCCGTGTACCAGGCCGGCACGCTGTCGGGGAACCCGCTCGCCACCGCCGCCGGACGTGCGGTGCTGTACCAGCTCGACGCCGCGGCGTACGTGCACCTGAGCGACAACGCCGAGGTGCTGGCCTCGGGGTTGCGAGCCGCGTTCGACGCCGCCGGCGTGCCCGTGGTGGTGCCGCGGGTCGGACCGCTCGTGGGCCTTTTCTTCGGCGACACGCAGCCGGTCGACTACGCGACGGCGGCGGCCTCGGTGTCGCTCGGCCGCTACGCCGGATGGTTCCACGGCATGCTCGACCGCGGCATCGCGTTCGCGCCGGGGCCGTGGGAGGTCAGCTTCCCCTCGCTCGCCCACACCGACGACGACCTGCGCATCACGATCGAGGCGGCCCACGAGGTCGCCGCCACGCTGCCCCCGCTCGCCTGAGCCGAGCCGCGAGGAACCGCGAGGTCCGCCCGCAGCCGGTCGCCCCTAGCCTGTGACCGTGTCCGCAGGTGCCACGCGTCCCGAGTTCGACCGCGACGCGGCCGAGCGCGTGCTGCGCCGGGCGGTGCGGCTCGCCGAGGTCGACGACCACGGCGTCGAGCAGGGCGGCATCTCCGAGCAGGCGCTGATCGAGGCCGCCGAGGAGCTGGGCGTGGACGTCGAGGTCGTGCGGCGTGCGGCGGTCGAGGAGCGCCTCGGGCTGCTGGTCGACGGGCGACGGCGTGGCGACCAGCTCGTGGGCGTGGGCCGCATCCGCGTGCACCGCGACGTGCCCGGGACCCCCGAGCAGGCGATCGAGCTGGTCGACGCGTGGCTCAAGCGCATCGGGTCCTTCCGGCGCCAGCGTGGTGACGTCGGCTCGGCGCAGTACGCCCGTCGTGGCGATCCGACGGCCTGGGCCCAGCGAGGCGCCCGGGCGGTGCGCGGCAGCCAGGACC
>JAFAFZ010000231.1 GCA_023423215.1 Actinomycetes bacterium | reverse complement strand
CGCACACGACGCTCGTGATGACGTCGCTCATCACCCTGGCCATGCCGATCATCGCGGCGGGCAGCGCCGCGATCTTCCTGGACCAGCCGATGGACGCGCCGCAGGTCGTCGGCATCCTGCTCGTGCTCGCAGCCCTCGCCGCCGTGATCATCTGGGACTCCAGGACCACCGCGGCGACGACCGAGCCCGGCCCCTGACCCGACCGACCGCCGAGATCCCGAAGGACCACCTCGCACATGAGCCCCGCCGACGCCAGCCCGCCCGACCCGGACGCTCCGACCTCGGACGACGCCGACCTGGCGGACGCGCCGTACCGCGACGCCTCGCTCGAGATCGAGGATCGCGTCGACGACCTGATCGCACGCATGACGATCGACGAGCGCCTGGCCCAGCTCGGCGGCGTCTGGTCGACGGGTCTGCTGCGTCCCGACGCCACGGGTGCGGTCGGCTTCTCGCCGGCCGCCGCGCTCGAGCTGATGGCGCACGGCACCGGGCAGGTCACGCGGATCGCCGCGTCGACCGGCCTGCGACCCGCCGGCGTCGCGCGCCTGCACAACCAGATCCAGCGCTGGCTCGTCGAGCACACCCGCCTGGGCATCCCGGCCGTCCTCCACGAAGAGGCCGTCGCCGGGCTCTGCGCCCGCGACGCGGTGCAGTTCCCGCAGGCGATCGGGCTCGCCTCGACCTGGGACCGCGAGCTGGTCGGCGACATCGCGGACCACGTGCGCACCGAGATGCTCGCGGTCGGCGCGCGCCAAGCGCTCTCGCCCGTTCTCGACATCGCCCGCGATCCCCGCTGGGGCCGCGTCGAGGAGACCTACGGCGAGGACCCGGTGCTGGCCGGCGAGCTCGGCGTCGCGTACGTGCGAGGGCTCCAGTCGGACGCCCGCGACGGCGCGCACGGCGCGCTGCGCACCCACCTGCATTCGGGTGTGGTGGCGACGGCAAAGCACTTCCTCGGCTACGGGCTCTCGGACGGCGGCCTGAACCACGGTCCCGTGCAGCTCGGGCCGCGTGAGCTGTACGAGGTGTTCGCCGAGCCGTTCGCAGCGGTCATCCGCGACGCGCACCTGGCCTCGGTCATGAACTCCTACGCCTCGGTCGACGGGCTCGCGCCCGCCGGGTCGAAGGCGCTGCTCACCGACCTGCTGCGCGACCGGCTCGGGTTCGCCGGCACCGTCGTGGCGGACTACTTCTCGGTCGACATGCTGGTGACCCACCACCACGTCGCTCCGACGGCGACGGTCGCAGCGGCGAAGGCGCTGCTCGCCGGACTGGACCAGGAGCTGCCGACGCTCGACTGCTACGCCGGCCTCGGCGACCTGATCGAGGCGGGCATCGTGCCCGAGGCGGTGCTCGACCTCTCGGTGCGGCGGGTGCTGCGCCAGAAGTTCGCGCTGGGCCTGTTCGAGGCGCCCTTCGTCGACGACGAGGCCGCCCCGGCGGCGTTCGGCACCCCGGGCGGACGCGACCTGGCCCGTCGCGCCGCACGCGAGTCGCTCGTCCTGCTGACCAACGACGGCACGTTGCCCCTGGACGCTGCGACGCTCGGCTCGATCGCGGTCGTCGGCCCCGGCGCGGACGCCCCCCGGCTGCTCGCGGGCGACTACCACTACCCCGCCCACGTCGAGATCCTCTACGCCAGCGACGACCGCTCGGACCTGGTGCCGCACGCGACGGATGCCACCGCGTCAACCGTCGCTTCCGGCGGGTCGTCCGGCAGCAGCGATGCGTCCGGTGCCCCGTTGCAGGACGCCGCACGGTTCGGGTCGTACGAGCCCGGCCCGTACCTGCCCGACCTGGTCACGCCGCTCGCGGGCCTGCGCGCAGCCCTGCTCGGCACCGAGGTGCGCATCGAGCACGCGCTCGGATGCGGGGTGAGTGGCGATGACCGCTCGGGCTTCGACGAGGCGGTCGCGCTGGCGACGGCGTCCGACGTCGCCGTCGTCTGCCTGGCCGGCCGCAGCGGCCTGACGACGGACGCGACCGTCGGCGAGGCGCGCGACGCGGTCGACCTGGACCCGACCGGCGAGCAGCTCGCGCTGCTGCGTGCGGTGCACGCCACCGGCACGCCGACCATCGCCGTCGTCGTCTCGGGCCGGGTGCACACCCTGGCCGAGGTCGAGGCGCACAGCGCTGCGACGCTGCTCGCCTGGTTGCCGGGTGTCGAGGGCGGCACCGCGCTGGCGGACGTCCTGCTCGGCGCCGTCGCCCCGTCCGGTCGGCTGCCGGTCAGCCTGCCGCGCCACGTCGGCCAGCTCCCGGTGCACCACAACCACCGCTCCGGCGGCGGTCGCAGCAACTTCTGGGGCGACTACACCGACTCGCCGACGTCGCCGCTGCACCCGTTCGGCTTCGGGCTCTCCACGACGACCTTCGCCTACGACGAACCCACCGTGGTCGAGGGCTCGACCGAGGAGCCGACCACCATCTCGGTGCGGATCACCAACACCGGCGGGGTCGACGGCGACGAGGTCGTGCAGTGCTACGTGCGCGACCAGGTCGCGTCGGTCGCCCGGCCGGAGCGACAGCTGGTCGGCTTCGCCCGCACCCACCTGGCAGCCGGCGCGTCGTGCACCGTGACCTTCACGCTGCACCCGTCCCGCCTCGCCTTCTACGACGAGGACATGGACTTCGTCTGCGAGCCCGGCGCGTTCGGGCTCGAGCTCGGGGGCTGTGCCGGGCAACCCGCCCGGTCCACCACGTTCGACCTGGCCGGCGACGTGGTCCGCTACCGCCAGCGAGAGGTCGTCGCGACCGCGGTCGAGATCAGCTGACGTGCCACGGTCCCCGCAGACGCTGAGCGTCGAGGAGCGTCGTGCGGTCGCCGCATGGGCGGCCGGCTGCGCCGAACACGTCCTGACGATCTACGAGGACGCGGTGCCGGGCGACGATCGGGTGCGAGCGGCGATCGACCAGACCCGTGCCTTCGCTGCGGACGAGCTCGACGTGGCGACCGCGCTGCGACGTCGCGGTGGCGACGCCGGTGGAGCCGCTCGCGACGC
>JAFAFZ010000219.1 GCA_023423215.1 Actinomycetes bacterium | reverse complement strand
AAGACGGGGGGCGACCTCTGCGGTGAAGGGCCGGAGCCGCTCGACGCTGCGCGGGGTGAAGGCCTTCGAGAGCAGGCCGCGGAACTGGCGGTGCTCGTCGCCGTGGCGCCGGAACAGCGGGGTGAGCTGGTGGGCGGTGCGCTCCGAGAGGCCCGCCGTGACCATGTCGTCGGTGAACGATCGGGTCGACAGCCGACGGTCGCGCAGCACGGTGCGGGCGCCCTCCGCGTCCAGCACGAGCGGCATGGGGGCGCCCTGCTCGTCCATCGCCCGGGCGAACCAGTGGAGCGAGGCGAGTCGACGCAGCTCGGCGTCCGGGTCCTCGAGGTAGGCCGCCACGTCCAGGTCGCCCGGACCGTTCGAGTCGGAGCGGTCGGAGTCGGGGACGCTCGGGTCGGGAACGGCGCTGCTCGAGCTGGTGCCGTCGACGTCGAGCGTTCCGGGGGTGTCGGCCGTGTCGGACATCGCCGCATCGTGGCACGACAGGGCGATCGCAGGACGACCGGAACGGATCAGGGAGCCAGTGCTCGGTCCAGTCGCTCGGAGGTGCGGTCAGCCCGGCTCGTCGTCGGCGTCGTGACGGAAGGGCGGCAGCTCGAGCATCCAGCTCGCGACGGCCTTGGCGTCGTCGCGCCGGTTGAACCAGCGATCGTCCTCGACCGTGGCGATGCCCGCCAGCATGCGCAGCACGTAGCGCTGCAAGTCGGCGTCGAGTGCGACGAACTCGGCCAGCTGTCCGGGCCCGAACTGGGTCGAGGTCAGGTAGGTGAACGTGTCCAGGCTCAGACCGGCCGCAGCCGCTGCATCGACGTCCGCGGCGAACCCGCTCGCGGTGGGCTCGTCGGCGTCGTCGGACATGGCCCGCAGCCTCGCGCGGCGGGGAGCCGAGCGACCGCCGGGTTGGCCCTGCGGATGACGTGCCCGGGGTGGGACTTGAACCCACACGCCCTTTCGGACAGCGGATTTTGAGTCCGCCGCGTCTGCCATTCCGCCACCCGGGCGAGCCGGGTGAGCCTAACCGATCCCTGTGTGCCGATCGTCCGTCCCCCGGCGTGGTCGAGGCCCTACATTCCGTCCATGGCTGACACGACGAACGAGCAGGGCGGTACCCACTGGCTGCGACTCCTCCTGCTGGTCGCACTGGCGATCGGTGCCGTCGCGGCCGGACGGAAGTGGGCGATGTCGAAGGCCGACGCCGAGTTCGAGCAGCGCCTGCGCCTGGCCGACGAACGCCGCGACTGACCGAGCGACCGGCAACGACCCACCTCCCGTGCTGAGCAGAGGATCGGACCTCAGCTGACGCTGGGCGTCACCTCTGATCCGATCCTTCGCTCCGGGCGACCGCGCACACGACATCTGGCTGCGAAACGTGGTGGGACCACGGCGGACGGCCAGATTTCCCCAACGGGAGGGCCCCAGAGGCTCAGCCGAGGGCGGCGAGCAGCTTCTTCGGCGTGTCCTTCGGGCTGATCTTGTACCAGACCTGCTCGAGCTTGCCCTGCTCGTCGATGAGGAACGCCGAGCGGATGATGCCCATGTACACCTTGCCGTAGAGCTTCTTCTCTCCCCAGACGCCGTACTTCTCGGCCACGGCGTGCTCGGGGTCGCTCAGGAGGGTGAAGCCCAGCGAGTGCTGCGTGTCGAACTTCTCGAGCTTGTCGGGCTGGTCCGGGCTGATGCCGACCACGACCGTGTCGCCGATCTCGTCCGCCACGTCTCGCAGGCCGCACGCCTGGGTGGTGCAGCCGGGGGTGTTCGCCTTCGGGTAGAAGAACACCAGGACCTTGCGCCCCTTGAACCCCGACAGCCGCACGGTGGCGCCGGTCTGGTCCTTCAGCGCGAAGGCGGGCGCCTTGGCGCCCACGGTGAGCTGGTCGTCGGTCGTCGTTGCCATGTCGGGCACTGTAGGGCGGGGCACCGACGACGTCGCCGATCAGGACGGGGTCGCTCGACCCGGTCCCACCAGCGGATCCGCGCCCGATCGCGACCGGCGGCCCGTACGCGGCAGAGCCGCCCCGAAGGGCGGCTCCGTCGGCGTTCGAACGCAGGTGTGGCTCAGGAACCGCTCTTGGCGCGGGCCTTCAGCTTGGCGCCGGCAGTGACCTTGGCCGCGTTGGTGGCGGGGACCTGGATGGTCTCGCCGGTCTGCGGGTTGCGGCCCGTGCGGGCGGCACGCTTGGTCTGCTCGAACTTGAGGAAGCCCGGGATGGTCAGGACTTCCTTGCCCTTGGCGACGATGTCACCGACGATGTCCTCGAAGGTGTCCAGGACGGCCTGCACGTCCTTCTTGGCGATGTCGGTGCGCTGCGAGATGGTCTCGACGAGCTCGGTCTTGTTCATGGTGTTTCCTCCTGGTCGATCGGGATCTGCTCGATCTAGGTCGTTCCCCGCTCGTGGCCGATGCCTGGGTTCAGTCGGCCACGACGGCAAATTCCATGCATGTAACTAGCACGAAATCGGGGTGAAAAGAAAGCGCAACCCTTGAAATCTCGCGGATTTCCGCGCGCCTGCGGTCGCGGTCAGCCGCGGTCGAGCGCGTCGCGGAACCGGCCCACGAGGTCCGCGACCGCCTCCGGCGATCCCGTCTCGAGCACCTGCCGGACGATCGCGGAGCCGACGACCACGCCGTCGGCCTCTTCGCAGACCTCGACCGCCTGCTCGGGCGTCGAGATGCCGACGCCGACCAGGACCGGCAGATCGGTGACCGCCCTGGTGCGACGCGCGATCACCTTCGCCGACGACGCGAGCGAGTCGCGCTCGCCGGTGATGCCGAGCAGGCCGACCGCGTAGACGAAGCCACGCGCGCGTGCGGCGACGAGCGCCAGTCGTTCGTCCGACGCCGTCGGAGCGGCCAGCATCACCGTCTGCACGCCGGCGGCATCCGCCGCCACGCTCCACTCCCCCGACTCCTCGAGCGGCATGTCCGGCAGGATCGCGGCGGACACACGCGACCGAGCGGCGGTCGCGGCGAAGCGCTCGTAGCCGAACCGGTACACCAGGTTCACGTAGGTCATGACGGCCAGCGGTACGCCCAGGTCCAGCCGCGACAGCTCGTCGAGGATGCCCGGCGGCGTCGCACCGGCCGCCAGCGCCAGCTCGCTCGACTCCTGGATCACCGGGCCGTCCATCACGGGGTCCGAGAACGGGATGCCGACCTCGATGCCGTCCGCGCCCGCGTCGGCCACGGCGCCGAGCATGTGCTCCCACCCGGGCAGGCCGCCCGTCAGGTACGGCACGAGGCACTTCCCGCCCGCGTCGCGCCGCGACTCGAGCGACGCCTGCAGCGACAGCGGCGGCGCCACCGTCCCCGGCTCGTCGAGGCTCACAGCTCGCTCCCCAGCACGTCCACCATCTGCGCCACGGCTGTCCCGACGAGGCTCACAGCTCGCTCCCCAGCACGTCCATCATCTGCGCAACGTCCTTGTCGCCACGCCCCGACAGGTTCACCACGACCGTGCGCCCGGCGAGCTGTGCCCGCTCGCGCGACACCCACGCCAGCGCGTGGGCCGACTCCAGTGCGGGGATGATGCCCTCGGTGCGCGAGAGCAGCTTGAAGGCCTCGATCACCTCGGCGTCGGTCACGGGCTCGTAGCGCGCCCTGCCCAGGTCGGACAGGTGCGCGTGCTCGGGGCCGACGCCCGGGTAGTCCAGGCCCGCCGAGATCGACTCGGCCTCGAGGACCTGACCGAACTCGTCCTGCATCAGGTACGACATCATCCCGTGCACGATGCCGGGCACGCCGTGGCCGACCGCCGCGCCACCCGCCGGCTCGATGCCGACCAGCTCGACCTCGGGGTGCTCGGCGAAGCCCGAGAAGATGCCTGCCGCGTTCGATCCGCCGCCGACGCACGCGACCACGACGTCGGGCAGACCGCTGCTGCCGTCCGCGCCGAGCAGCGCCCGGCACTGCTCCCGGGCTTCGTCGCCGATGACCCGGTGGAACTCGCGCACCATCCACGGGTACGGGTGGGGACCCATCACCGACCCGAGGCAGTAGTGCGTGTCCTCGACCGTCGCGACCCAGTCCCGCATCGCCTCGTTGACCGCGTCCTTGAGCGTCCGGCTGCCCGACACCGCCGGCGTGACGTCCGACCCGAGCAGGCGCATGCGGAAGACGTTGAGCTCCTGGCGGGCCATGTCGACCTCGCCCATGTAGACGAGGCAATCCAGGTCGAGCAGCGCGGCGGCCGTCGCGGTCGCCACCCCGTGCTGGCCGGCACCCGTCTCGGCGACCAGCCGGGTCTTGCCCATGCGCTTCGCCAGCAGCGCCTGGCCGAGCACGTTGTTGATCTTGTGCGACCCGGTGTGGTTCAGGTCCTCACGCTTGAGCAGCAGCCGCAGGCCCAGCTCGTCGGAGAGCCGTGCGCACTCGGTCAGCGGGCTCGGGCGTCCGGCGTAGTCCGACAGCAGCCCGTCCAGCTCGGCGCGGAACGACGGGTCCGCCCACGCGTCGCGGAAGGCGGCCTCGAGCTCCTGGAGCGCCGGCACCAGCGTCTCGGGGACGAACACCCCGCCGAAGCGGCCGAAGCGACCGGCGTCGGAGGGCTCGCCCATCACGCGGGCGGTGCCGTCGTGGGCGGTGTCGGAGGGGGTCGCGGTGGCGTCGTCCACGTCGTGCAAGGTACCGGCCGCGCGCACCCGCTCCGAAACGGGTTGCCCCGCCGACCCCGGCGCCGGGCTGTCGGCGCCTACCGAGGTGCTAGATGCCCGAGTCGGCCCAGTCGAACGGCCCGCTGCCCAGACCGGGCCCGTCGGGCACCGGCGCGTCGACCGGCGCCGCAGCGCGTGCCGCACGGATGAAGGCCTGCACCTTGCGGGCGTCCTTGCGGCCGGGCTGGCCGTCGGTCTCGACCCCGCTCGACACGTCGACGCCCCACGGGCGGACCTCGGCGATGCCGTGGGCGACGTTCTCGGGCGTCAGGCCGCCGGCCAGGATCAGTCGACGGTTCAGCGGGGCGCCCTCGGCCAGGGACCAGTCGAACACCTCGCCCGAGCCCGGGGCCGGTGAGTCCAGCAGGATGGCGTCCGCTCCGTAGTCGTCGACGTGCGCCAGGCCGGGGTCACCCGCCGGGAACGCGACGATCAGCGCCTGGCAGTACGGGCGCACCTCAGCGGCGTCCGCCGGTGTCTCGTGGCCGTGCAGCTGCGCGGCACGCAGGCCCGCGCCCTGCACGGTGTCGATCACGAACCGGGTCGACTGGTCGCGGAACACACCGACGGTGAGCGTCTCGGGCGGCAGGCGGCGCACGATGTCACGGGCGACGCCGACGGTGACCTGGCGCGGCGACGGGGCGAAGACGAAGCCGACGGCGTCCGCGCCGAGCGCGACCGCCATGAGGGCGTCCTCCTCGTTGGTCACACCGCAGATCTTCACGAACACGCCGTCGACCCTAGTGACCCGCGGGCGCCGCGACGGGGCACACTTCCCCGCGACACCGCCTCGACCGGCGCTCGTCGCAGGACCTCAGACGGCGAGCGGGACCCGCAGCTGCTCGAGCGCCGCGGTGGGATCGTCCGCCGTGACCAGGTGCTCGCCCACGAGCACCGCGTGGTAGCCGGCAGCCGCCAGGGCGAGCGCGTCGTCACGTCCGCGCACCCCCGACTCCGCGACCCGCACCGTGTGCTCCGGCATCACCCCGGCCATGCGCACCGCACGCGCCTGGTCGACCATGAACGTCTCGAGGTCACGCTGGTTCACCCCGACGAGCTGACCGGAGGTGCAGGCCAGCGCACGCTCGAGCTCGGCCTCGTCGTGGATCTCGACCAGGGCATCGAGCCCCAGCTCGTCGGCGAGCGTCGAGTAGTCGCGCAGCTGGGCGTCGTCGAGCGCCGCCGCGATCAGCAGCACGCAGTCGGCGCCCATCAGCCGGGCGTCGCAGACGTCGTTGGCGCTGACGGTGAAGTCCTTGCGCTGCACCGGGAGCTCGACGGCCGCACGCGCCGCCTGCAGGTCCTGGGGCGACCCGCCGAAGTGGTCGACGTCGGTCAGCACGCTCAGGCAGCTCGCGCCGCCCGCCTGGTAGCGCTCGGCGAGCGTCGTCGGATCCAGGTCCGCGGCCAGCGCGCCCTTCGACGGCGAACGGCGCTTGATCTCGGAGATGACGGCCAGCCGGTCACCGCCCCGCAGCGCGGCACGGAACCCACGCGCCGGTGGCAGGTCGCGCGCCGCCTCGACCAGCGCGTCCGTCGAGCGATCGTCGCGTGCGGCGGCCTCGCGGTGGGCCGCGAGGATCGTGTCGAGGTAGGTCGCCATGGGACGGCGACGATACCCGGCCCGACCGCGGCGACCCGCCCCCGTTCGGCCTCCGCCTCCCCCCCCGTCCGCGCCTCCGCCTCCCCCGCCGGCAGGGCCTCCGGCTCCCCCCCCCTCCCCCCCCCCGG
>JAFAFZ010000144.1 GCA_023423215.1 Actinomycetes bacterium | reverse complement strand
CGTCAGGTGGGGCCGGTAGCTGGTGCCGGCGTGCTCGCCGGCGAAGCGCTCGACGTAGCGGACGGTCGAGGGTGCGATGTCCGGCTCGTCCGGCGTGCGCACGAACGCACGCTCGTCGCCGATCGCGACGGCGAACGGCTCGAGCGCCGCCAGCACGTCCGCCTGCAGCCCGAGGAGTGCGGCCGACCCGTCCATGCCCCAGAGGGCGGTCACGACGGCGTCGTCCTCGGCCTGCGCGGGATCCCCGAACAGCTCGGCGTCGGCGACCAGGTCGAACGCGCGTCGGTCTGCGGTCGCCACGACCGCGGCCACCGCGTCCAGCACCTCGTCGAGCGCGTCGGTGCGCACGTAGGACTGCACGACCGTGACGTGGGGGCGCCGGGACTCACCCAGCTCGAAGCCCACCGGCGGCGCGACCGAGTGCAGGAACGCCCGGTTCAGGCCGAGCGCCAGGTCCCGGACGACGGCGTCGGGCTCGAGCAGGACATCGATCGCGATCGTCTCGCCGCCCATCAGCCAGGTCTCCATGTGGGCATCGACCGTAGCTGCCGGACCACGAGGCGCTCGTGGCGGCCGAGGTGTCGGGCGGCCGTCGGTCAGCGCTGCGGCAGGATGCGACGCAGCAGCGAGGCCGTGGCCAGCTCGACCAGGTCGCGGTCGTGGGTCACGACGTACTCGAAGCGCCGGTCGGGGTCGTCGCCGTCGTCGCCCAGGTCCCGGCCGAGCAGCGCGCCGGCGTAGTGCGGGCCGAGCACGGCGACGCTCCACTCGTCCGCCAGGGGGTCACCCGGCAGGATGACCCCGCCGCGCACGCCCGGGACCGGCTCGGCCGGCATGTCGACGCCCAACGCCGCAGTGATCGCGCAGCGCTCGGCCAGGTGGCCGTAGCGGACGGTCGTCGCCGGGGTGAAGTGACGGGCGTGCTGGAACGCGCTGAGCAGGAGCGGCGTGCCCGGATCGGCGCTCGCCTGCTCCTCGAGGTGGTGCGAGATCTGCAGCAGCACCTGCTTCCGGGCGACACGCGCCCTGCGGCCCGTGGCGACCACGGCATCGAAGGGTGAGAGCTGCACGCGGCGACGGGGCGGACGCGCCGCGAGGTCCAGGGGCGAGATCGGCGTCGACGCCTCGGCGGTGTCCGCCGGTCGGCCGAACCGGTAGCCCTGGCCGAGGGTCGCACCGAGCGAGACGGCCCGCTCCAGGTGCGCGTCGGTCTCGATGCCCTCTGCCAGGACCGTCGTGCCGGCGCGCTCGGCGTGCGCCATGACCGCGGCCATCGTCCGGCCCAGGTCACGGTCGGGCCGGTCCCGGATGAGGCCCATGTCCAGCTTGATGACGTCGGGTGCGATCAGCGGCAGCAGCGCGAGCGACGCGGGCTCGACGCCGACGTCGTCCAGCGCGATGAGCCAGCCGTGCTCACGTGCCGACTCGACGGCACCCAGGAGCGAGGTCGGGTCGGTCATCAGCGCTCGCTCGGTCACCTCCAGCACGACCGTCCGCTCGCCGGCGGCGGCGATGGGCGCCGTGGCTGCGACCAGGTCCGAGCCGAGCGTGGCCGGTTCGACGTTGACGAACAGGAGCGCACCCGCGGGCAGGGTCCGTGCGGACCCGAACGCCGAGGCGACGCACGCACGGTCCAGTTCGCCGGAGCGTCCGGCGTCGCCGGCGGCGGCGAACAGCTCGTCGGGCCGCTCCAACGGACCGGCCGGCCCCCGGGTCAACGCTTCGTAGCCGACGACGTCCCCGGAGTCGAGGCGGACGATCGGCTGGAAGACCGTCCGGATCGCTCCCTCGAGCAGGATGCCGTCGATCAGGGTCGCCGTGGAGACGTCCATCTCCTGTCCATCGACCGGACCCGCGCAGAAGTGAGGATCACCGCCGGGATCGGACGGCGATCACCCGCACGGGTGGGCACGCATGGGCCGCGACCGGATGGGTAGGCCGCGCGGCGTCGACGGACCGTCGTCGACCCGATGAACGGAGAAGCCCATGAAGCAACTCGTCCTGCTGCCCGCCCTCGCCCTGGTGGCGGTCGTCGCTCTCGCCGTGCCGGCCGGCGCGACCGAGGACGGCACGACGTCGTCGGCGGTGACGCCGTCGTCGATCGGACCGCCGACCGAGTACGACCGGACCTTCCTCATCTCTGCGGCCCGCGTCGGCATCGCGGAGGTCCTCCAGGGGACCGTCGCCTCCCAGCGCGGCGTGGACCCGATGGTGCGCGAGTACGGCACCGAGATGATCCGGGACCACTTCGCACAGGTGCTCCAGCAGCTGCCGATCCACCTGTTCTACGGCGTGCCGGTCCCCGCGACGACCCCCGAGCAGGACGCCCAGCTGTTCGCCCTGCTCGCCGAACCCCAGGAGGCCTTCGACCAGGCGTACCTGACCGCACAGGTCGCGGCGCACGTGCAGGCCGTGGAGCTCTTCCGCAGCGCGACCACCGAGGCGGACAACGTCTTCGTCGCGGCGTTCGCCGCCCAGCAGCTGCCGCTGCTCGAGATGCACCTCGCGCACGCCCAGGCGCTCCTGGCCGAGGTCGGGGAGGGTGCGCCGGTGCAGTGACCTGAACCCGTGGGGGGGGTCGGCGGTCGCGGAGGTCGACCGGTCGGGCACGTGTCGGCGTGCAGGTCGGCGGGTACCGGACCACGCCGACCCCCCATCGCGACAGAGGACCCACATGACGGACAGCACGACCGACCGACCCGCAGACGCCTCCGGGACCTTCGCCCTCGGCGGCGACCTGACCGTCCACCGTCTGGGATACGGGGCGATGCAGCTGACCGGGCCCGGCGTGTGGGGTGACCCTGCGGACCCGGCCGAAGCGGTGCGGGTCCTGCGGCGGGCGGTCGAGCTCGGTGTGGACTTCATCGACACCGCCGACTCGTACGGCCCCTTCGTGAGCGAGCTGCTCATCAAGGAGGCGTTGCACCCTTACCCCGACGAGCTCGTCATCGCGACCAAGGCGGGGCTCACCCGTTCGGGTCCGGGCGACTGGCGGCCGGTCGGACGGCCCGAGTACCTGCGCCAGCAGGCCGAGCTCAGCCTGCGCCACCTGGGGCTGGAGCGCATCGACCTGTTCCAGCTGCACCGCATCGATCCCAAGGTCCCGCTGGAGGACCAGCTCGGCGAGCTGGTCCTGCTGCAGCAGGAGGGCAAGGTCCGCCACATCGGCCTGAGCCAGGTGAGCGTCGAGGAGCTGCAGGCCGCCGAGGAGATCGCGACGATCGTCTCGGTGCAGAACCTCTACAACGTCGCCGACCGCTCCTCCGAGGAGCTGCTCGAGCACAGCGAGGCGAACGGCATCGGCTTCATCCCATGGTTCCCGCTGGCGACCGGCCAGCTCTCCCGAGCGGGCGGACCGCTGGCCGACGCGTCGGCCCAGCACGGCGCGTCGCCGTCGCAGCTGGCGCTGGCGTGGCTGCTCGAGCGCTCGCCGGTGATGCTGCCGATCCCGGGCACCTCGAGCGTCGCCCACCTCGAGGACAACATGGCCGCTGCCACGATCCGTCTCACCGACCAGGAGTTCCAGGCGATCAGCGACGCCGTCACCTGACCGGACCCGGCACGACTCGCAACCTATGGTTCGTCGCCAGTCCGCGCAGTCAGCTAAGGATGGCCGGAGCACAGATCGGCCTGATCGCCAGCATCTCTCAGCCGTTGCTTTGACCGGCAGACCTTCGCACACCAACCTTCACATCGGTTGAACCGGAGAACTGGTGCCAGGGGGAGGGCGAGGATGAACGGACCAAGCGGAACGCCGGACAGGGCGTCGGGCGATAGGCCGCTGGGGGCTCCGGGCGCCGAGGTTGCGGCGGGCTGGTATCGCGATCCATGGCGAAACGCAGGGCAGCGATACTTCGATGGCACCAACTGGACGTCCCACGTGATGACCGTTGGATCGGACCCTGTACCTACTCCCGAGCCAGATCGACCCAACGAGCCTTCGCCCCGTCCGACGCAAAGGCGAAGACGAGCTCTGTGGTTAGCCGCCTTTCTGCTCGTGCTCGTCGTCAGCGCCGGAGCCGTGCTCGCTCTCTTCAGCCGCGATGACCCGTCGCCCGACGCGGCGACGAGTTCCGCGAATCGGAGGGATCTACAAGCCGCTTTCGACGTTGAAATCGAACGCGCATGTGAAGCGGCGACCGCCGATCCCTCGATTCGCGTTACGGACGAGCTGAAATGGGACGAGCGGTTCGCAGAGCTTGGCCTGACGAGAACCGAAGCAGAGAACGCTGTGTACGAGTGCTCTCGTCCGGCACGCGAAGCGGCCGCAGCCCAGGCGAAGCTTGAGGCAGATGCACGGCGTGCCGAGGAAGCCCAGGCTGCTGCTGCAGCGGCGGCAGAGGCGGCTGCGGCGGCTGCCGCTGCCGAACAGGCTGCGATCGACAATGCAGGGCCGGCGGACATCGACGCGATCGTGAGGAACCCCGACGCCGTTAGTGGCCAGGTGTTCACGCTCGTCTCGCTTATCACTCAGATGGACGCAGCGACCGGCCCCTGCAACTTCCGCGGCTATTGGGACAACGTCAGTCACGCGTACTCGTACCAGTACGCGGGAGACAACGCGATGTTCAGCCCAACTCCGACGGTCAGCTCGGGCTCTGTGTGCCCGATCCTCGACGGGATTGACCAGGACGACACCGTCCGTCTGGTGGTTCGTTCGCAGGGCAGTCTCACCTATGACACGCAGATCGGCGGGAGTACCTCTGTACCCCTATTTCAGATTCTGAGGGTCGACGAGGTGATCAAGGGCTGAGTTCCAGGCGATCAGCGACGCCGTCTCCTGACCGGACGCGGCGCGAGGAGGGGCCGATCGGACCCTCCTCGTGCCCACCGCGTCGACGCTGTCAGACGGTCGCCGGCTCGGGCGCGCTGAGCTGGGCGACGATCGACCCCGTGTCGAGCCAGACTGCTCCCGGGTGATGGCGACGTCGTCGAAGTCGAACACGTGAGGACATCGGCCATGCGATCGCTGCCGCTGGTGACGACGTGCACGACCGGATGGAGGCGCTCGTGCAGACGCTGGGCCACCGGATGCTGACCGACCAGGCACCCTTCCGCCAGCAGGCCAAGGCGGGCCACGACCGGTGGTTCGCCCACCAGCGCCGCGACGTCGACGGCGCCGAGGTGCGCGAGGGTCGCCGCAACCACTTCATCCGGCTGGTGCTCGAGCCGCTGGAGGGCCGGCTCGACCCGCCGGCCCACCGACGCCTCGCCGCAGCCCTGGCCGTGGGGTTCGGGACCGAGGCCGTCACCTCGTTGACCGACGTGGTGCGGCTCGACCCCGACGCTGCGCTCGAGGTGATGTCGGCGACGTGTCGCTGGATCCTCGACGGCGCGCTGGCCGAGTCGGGGGCCTGACCTCGCCTCCTCGGTGGCCGACGAGGTGTCGTCAGGACGCCGAGGGCCCCTCGGTCTCCGGGTAGATGCTGCGGGTCTCGGTCCGCCGGTTGCGGTGGTCGACCCAGTCGCTCAGGTAGAGCTTGGGGAGCAGCTTGATGATCGACAGCGTGACGTACAGCACGGTGTTGATGGCGACGAAGGTGCTCAACACCGCGAACCACCGCGTGTGCATGACGTCCTCGGACAGGACGATGCCGCCCAGCACCGACAGCGCGCCGATCATCGCTCGACCTCGACCAGCGTCGAGTGCTCGTCGGCCGCCGGCGTGGTGCCGTGGTCGACGTGGCCCCAGGTCGCGTTGCGGGCGAACGTGATGTCGAAGATGCCCTTCACGTACACCAGGTCCAGGAACATGTCGTAGAGGAGCTCCGGGATGAGCAGCGCGGCCAGCAGACGGGCCCGCCATCCTCCTGCCCAGGCGCTGACGACGCGGTCGACGACGAAGATCGACCCGACGCCCAGCCAGAAGGGGAACCAGACCCAGCCGTCGGTGGCGAGCGCCGTGACGAGGATGAGCAGCCAGAACGAGCTGAGCGCGATCACCGAGTAGCCGATGCCCAGCTGCTGCGCCCAGTAGCGGAGGATCGCCGGTGCGGGCCCGTAGGCGCCCAGGTTCTCGAGCGCTCCGCGCTGCCAGCGCAGGCGCTGGGTCCACAGGTTCGGCACCGTCGGCATCAGCTCGGTGACGACGCGGCAGCCGTCGGGCGAGGCCATCAGCCCGCCGAGCGACTTGATGGCGAGCGTCAGCTCGTTGTCCTCGGTCAGGGCGATGGTGTCGTAGACGTCGCCGTGCACGCCGGGCAGCAGTCCCCCGCGGTTGGCGGCGACGGTGCGCAGCGCCCGGGAGCGGAACATGGACGCGGTGCCGGTCAGCACGAAGACACGACCGCGGCGACGGCGGATCTCGCGCGAGTAGCGCACGTACTCGTTGCGCTGCAGCTGCCCGAGCAGGCCGTGCCCCTCCTCGCCGTAGAACAGGCCACCGATCGCCATGAGCGCCCGGTCGCTGGTGAACCGCTGGATGCCCGCGGCCAGGAAGCCGTCGTCGAGCACCGTGTCGGCGTCCATGCACATGACGACGTCGTTGTCGCCCATTCCGTCGAGCAGGTGGCGCAGGACCTGGTTGAGCGCGCCCGCCTTCTTGCCGGTGTTGTCGACCGTGACGAACACCTCGGCGCCGTGCTCACGGGCGATCGACTCGGTGGCGTCGGTGCAGTTGTCCGCGACGACGATGATGCGGTCGGGCCGCGGCTCCTGCATGTGCAGCGAATCGAGCGTGGCCCCGATCGAGGCGGCCTCGTCGTGGGCGGGGATGAGCACGGTGACCGTGACGGGCCCTCCGAACACGCCACGCGTCTCGGCCATCACGACCTTCGGCGCGAGCAGCTTGGTGCCGGCATCGGTCGACCGCCGGGACCGGTCGAGCACGACGCGCTCGACGATCGCCACGCCCAGGGCCACGAGCAGGCCGAGGCCGATGGCGCCGAGGCCGATGACGAGCGCGGGGGCCTGGGTGTCGTAGAGCACGTGCCAGCGGCCGAACACCTCACCGGAGCGCGGGCTGCGGTCGACGGTGGGCGACCGGGTCGAGACGGCGAACCACAGCAGCAGCGCGGCACCCACCGACGCTCCGGCGATCAGCAGGCCGATCCACCGCCCGAGCCAGCCGCTCGACCGGCGACGGGCGGTCGCCAGGACGTCCGGATCCGCGAGTGCGGCCTCGTCCGGGAACTCCGAGCTGTGCAGCTCGTCGCCGTTCGATGGCGGGTCCGCGAGGTGGGGTCTGGGGGTCTCGGTGGGTGAGGGCGCGTGTCGACTCACCCTGGGTACATCGGCAGGACCGGAGGGGGACCTGACGAAGTTGCGCGCAGCACGTCCCGCGGACCACGCCGAGCTGGGG
>JAFAFZ010000084.1 GCA_023423215.1 Actinomycetes bacterium | reverse complement strand
CGAGCCGGCCCCGCCCGCCGCCACGGCCGGGGGGGCCGACATGGCGGCGACGCGCCACCCGCGTCGGCGGGAGCGCAGCGGCACGACGTCGACGTCACCAACGAGCGGGACCTCGGGGTCGGCGGGTGGCGCGGGTGGCATGGACAGGAGCTCGCCACGCCGTTCGGTGGCGGCGCGCAGCTGCTCGCCGAGCTCGGCGAGCGCGCCCGGCGGGACCTCCCAGCGCGGATCGTCGGGCCCGCTCATCGCCAGCCCTCCGCGCCGGTGCCGAGCTGCCGGAGCGCCCGCTCCAGCCGCTTCCGGACGGTGGTCTGGGGCAGTCCGAGCCGTTCGGCGGTGGTGGCGGCGTCCAGGCCGTCGAGGACGCGCAGCTGCACCACGACGCGCAGGCGAGGCGACAGGGCATCGAGCCGGGTCGCCAGCTCCGCGGCGAAGCGACCGGCGTCGACGATCGAGTCGACGTGGTCCAGGTCGTCGCGGGTGACCGTCAGCTCGGCCAGGTGCAGCCGGTCCCGCGACGTGGTCGTCGCCTGCCCGTCACGCACGTGCCGCCGCCAGACGTTGCGGGCGATGCCGTGCAGCCACTGCACGAACTCGGCCCGGGACGGGTCGAAGCGGTCCAGGCTGACCAACGCCGATGCGAAGGTCTCGGAGGTCATGTCGAGGGCGTCGTGCGCGTCGCCGCAGCGGCGGTGGTGGAACCGCAGGATCTTCCGCACGTGTCGCCGGTAGAGCTCGCCGAACGCCTCGCCGTCCTCGGACAGCGCCCGCTGCACCAGGACCTGATCGGGTGTGGAACGCGCGTCGTCGATGCGGGACATCCTGGCCGGGGGCGGATCGGGTGCGACAGTTCGCAGCAGAAGGGTCGTCGGTCGGGTGGTGCAGTTCGTGGGAGCGCGCATCGGGCGCATGGTCGTGGTCACGGTGCGTGGGGAGGGGGCGCATGGATCGGTTCGGTCGGGTGGCCGCCGTGCCGGTGGGTCGGGTGTGTGGCGGGGCGCGGCGGCGTCCCGAGTGGTACTTGCGCGCTCCCGCGCCGACCGTGACATCTCGGTGCGGGCGAGAGCCCGTCGAGGACCGGCCGGCGCCGGAGGGAGGAGGGGTCGGGCGACCGCCGGGCGGGCGCCCTTTGGGCCGTCCCACGCGTTTCTGACACGCTGTCAGATGTGCAGCTCGGAGACATCGCCAACGCAGACGCCCTGGTCAACGGCAAGCCGCTCGACGGGATCCGCATCCTCGCGGCCGAGCAGATGCAGGCGCTGCCCTTCGCCACGCAGCTGCTCGCTCGGCTCGGCGCCGAGGTCGTCAAGGTCGAGCACCCGACCCAGGGCGAGTCGGGCCGAGGCGCCCTGCCCGCCATGGACGACCCCGAGGGTCGCCGGGTCGGTGCGACCTTCCTGCGCAACAACCTGAACAAGCGCTCCGTCGGCCTGGACCTGAAGAGCGAGCGCGGCCGGGAGCTGTTCCTGGACCTCGCCGGGCAGTTCGACGTCGTCGGCGAGAACTTCAAGGCCGGCACGATGGAGCGCCTGGGCCTGGGCTACGACACGCTGCACGCCCGGCACCCCCGACTGATCTACGTGTCGGTGTCCGGCTTCGGCGACCGGGGCGACTCGCCGTACCGCTCGTGGCCGGCCTACGCGATGGTGCCCGAGGCGATGTCGGGGCTCTACGAGTACGCCCGTCGCGGCGACGAGCCGCCCCGGGTCATCCCGGCCGGCGCGCTGGGCGACATCAGCTCGGCGCTGTTCACGGTCATCGGCATCCTGGCGGCGATCCGCCACCGCGACATGACCGGCAAGGGCCAGCACGTCGACGTCGCGATGCTCGACTCGATGATCGCGATGACCGACGTCATCACGAACTTCTACTCGCTCGGCGTGCGCCAGAACACGCTCGAGGGGATCATGACCGGCTTCCGGGCCAAGGACGGCTGGTTCGCCGTCCAGGTGGTGCGCGAGCACCAGTTCGAGAAGCTGGCGGACCTGGTCGGCGAGCCCGGCTGGGTGGCCGACCCCCGCTTCTCGACCCGCGCCGGGTGGGCCCAGCACCTCGAGGACGTGGTGCGCCCCGCCGTCGAGGCGTGGGCGGCCGAGCACACCCGCGTCGAGATCTGCGATCTGCTCGGCACCGCCGGCATCCCCGCCGGGCCCTGCTACACGCCCGCCGAGGTCATCGACGACGAGCACGTGGCCAAGCGCAACATGCTCGTCGAGATGCCCCGCGTGGACGGCGGCGAGGAGCCGGTGCTCATCCCGGGCAACCCGGTGAAGCTGAGCGAGGTCGCCGAGGGCCCCGAGACGCGGGTGCCCTGGGTCGGCGAGCACACCGACCAGGTCCTGCGCGCCGAGCTCGGGCTGGACGACGACCAGCTCGACGCCCTGCGCAGCGACGGCGTCATTAACTGAGCCGTCGCCGGAGCCTCAGGCGGCGTCGTCGTCGAGGATCGCCGCGGCGATCAGCTCCTCGCAGCGGCGAGTGTCGTTCCACGTGATCTGGAGCTGCTTCGCGCGGCGGAAGTAGAGCTGGATCTCGTACTCGAGGGTGAAGCCGACGCCGCCGAAGATCTGCTGCGCCATCGCCGTCGTGTCCCGGTAGGAGCGGCAGGCGAAGGTCTTCGCCATCGGGGCCAGGCTCGCCAGCGGCTTGCCCTGCGAGTGCGCCCACGCCGCTTCGTACGAGAGCACCTTGGCGCCGTCGAGCACCGTCTTGGCGTCCGCCATGTTGTGCGAGAGCGCCTGGAACGCGCCCAGCGGCTTGTCGAACTGCTCGCGGTCCTTCGAGTACTGCACGGTGATGTCGAGCGCGTGCTCGGTGCCGCCGTTGGCCAGGGCGGCGGCCAGGATCATGCCCTCTTCCATGACCTTCTCCCAGGTGGCCCAGCCGGTGCCGGCGCCGCCGATGCGGTCGGCCTCGGTGACCTGCACGCCGTCCAGCTCGACCCGGTACTGGGTGTCCGAGCTGATCGACATCTGCTGGGTGAGCGTCACGCCCGCGGCGTTCGGGTCGACGAGGAACAGGTCGACGTCGCCCTCGCCGTCACCGGTGCGGGCGAGCACCACCAGGCGGGTGGCCGAGGAGGCGAAGAGCACGTGCTGCTTGGTGCCCGAGATCGTGAACCCGTCGCCCGAGGCCTGGGCACGCACCTGCACGCCACGCGGACCGAAGCCGTTCTCGGGCTCGAGCCACGCCGGGGTGAGGATGGCCTCGCCACTGGCGATCTTCGGCAGCCACTCGGAGCGCTGCGCGTCCGATCCGGCCCGCACGATCGCGCCGGCGGAGAGCACGCAGCTGACGAGGTGCGGCGTCGGGGCGAGCGAACGGCCGAGCTCCTCGTAGACGATCACGCCCTCGAGCATCGTCATCTCGGATCCGCCGTACTCGGCGGGCAGGAGCAGACCGAGCAGGTCGAGCTCGGCGAGCTGGGTCCACAGGTCGGTCGAGTAGCCGACCGGGTCGTCCTCGAGCGCGCGCACGGCCTCGTTCGAGGCGTACTGCGCGAGCAGGCCGCGCACCATGTCGCGCAGCATGTCCTGCTCTTCGGTGAAGTCCAGGTTCAGGGTCATCGGTCGGTCTCCCTCGGGAACGATCAGATCGGGTCGGGTCGGGTCGGCAGGTCAGGTGAGGTCAGGTCAGGTGGGGTCGTGCAGGTCGGCTCAGGGCAGCCACTGGTCGCCGCGGCGTGCCCAGGGGTTGTCGTCCGCCGTGGTGGGCACCGCGACGCGCACCTCGCAGGTGGTCGCGGTGCGGGCGTCGGTGCCGGCCTCGGCGTCCGCGGCGACGGTCAGCGAGACGTCGAGCGAGACCCAGGCGCACCCGGCGTCGTCGGTCGACACGTCCGTGACGGTCGCGGCGAACACCATGCGGTCGCCCGGGAACACGGAGCTGCGCATGCGAAACTTCATGCGGCCGAGGCGGGCACGAGGACCGGCCCAGTCGGTGACGTAGCGCTCGAACCAGGCGGCCTGGTTGGGCGTGTTCAGGAAGATGTCGGCCACGCCGTTGCGCTCGGTGGCGAACTTGTAGTCGTGGTGCATGGGTCGCCAGTCGCGGCTGGCCAGCGCACCGAGCACGACGGTCGTCGGCGTGACCTCGACCTCGAGCGTGGGCAGCGCGTCGCCCACCGAGACGGAACCGGCGAGCACCGGTGCGGGGGCGCTCACGACGCGCTCCCGCCGCTCGCCTGACCAGCGGCTCCGCTGCGGACGTAGCCGAAGCCGGTGTAGGACTCGACGCCCACGACCTCGTCGCGCTGGTTGCGGAACTCCACGTCGATCTCCCAGAAGCGGCCGGTGCCGAGCTTCGTCGTCTTCGGCCCGGACACCGAGCGCAGGATCTGGCTGTTGCTGATCCGGTCCCCGGCCCGCACGGGCTCGTAGAAGGTGATGGTGTTGTCGGTCATGACCGCCTCGGGCAGCCCGAACAGCGCCTTCAGGTCGAAGTGGACCTTCAGCGCGACCTGCTCGCCCTCGGCGCCCGGCTCCCAGTAGTGCGGCCGCATCCACAGCGAGAGCGTGGTGGGCGGCAGGATGCGTCCGTCGGTGAGCTCCTCCGCGACGGCCTCGTCCCAGAACAGGGGGTTGCCGTTCTGCGTCGCCGCCAGCGTGTTGTACGCGTAGCTGTGCTCCGCGTCGAAGGTCGCCGTCTCGGGGTACTGCGAGACGCCGATCTTCGAGGTCACCTCCTCGGGGAGGTCGGTCACATCTGCGCTCATGCGATGGCTCCTGTCTCCCGGGGGCTGCGCCCCCGAACCCCATCCACGCCGGACTCGCTGGCGCTCGCGCCGTCGTGCGCCCTCATGCGATGGCTCCTGTCTGAACCAGCTGCTCGACGTCCGCCGGGTCCAGGCCGGCGTCGACGAGCAGCTCGGTGGTGTCGGTGATCGCGCCGTCGCGGATCGAGTAGGGACCGTCGGGCACGTCGGTGCCCGCCCAGACCGGGGCGGCCTGCCGGAACGGGCCGGCGTCCACGTGGACCGCGTCGGCGACGACGCCTCGTGCGACGTACTGCTCGTCCTGCACGGCCTCGGCCACGGTGTTCACCTCGGTCACGCAGGTGTCGGCAGGGCCGAGCTGCGCGACCCACTCGTCGCGGCTGCGGGTCGCGAAGACGGCGGCCATCGCGGCGCGGATCTCGTCCTGCGCGTCGTCGTCCATCTGCGCACCCGCGTACTGCTCCAGGCCCAGCAGCCCGACGAGGTTGCGCCAGAACTGCGGCTCGATCGCGCCGACGGCGAGGTGCTTGCCGTCGCTGCAGGTGTAGACGTCGTAGCAGGCGTAGCGACCGGTGAGGATGTAGTGACCGGGGCCCGGTTCGACGCCCGTCGCCAGGTACTCGTCGACGTACAGGCTCATCAGCGCGAAGGACCCGTCCGCGATGGACACGTCGAGCAGCTCTCCCCGGCCCGTGCGCTCGCGGCGCAGCAGGGCCGCCATGATCGACATGGCCGCCTGCATGCCACCCGCGGCGATGTCGGCCACCGTCGCACCCGGGAGCGCGGGACGACCATCGGCCTGGCGGCCGGTGCAGTCCAGGAACCCGGACACGCCCAGGTAGTTGATGTCGTGGCCCGCCCAGGCGCTGCGTGGACCGGTCTGCCCGAAGCCCGACGTCGAGCAGTAGACGATGCCGGGGTTCAGGGCCGCCACGGCCTCGTACCCGATGCCGAGCCGGTCGACCACGCCGGGGCGGAACGACTCGAGGATCACGTCGGACCGCTCGGCCAGGCGCAGGAACGCATCACGACCGGCGTCCGACTTCAGGTCGAACAGGGCGCGCTGCATGCCACGGTTGCCCGAGTAGGCGTAGTAGGGCGGCGTGAGCTGCACGGCACCGGCACGTGGGACCGCTCCCACCTTCACGACCTGCGCGCCGTAGTCGGCCAGGGTCCGAGAGGCGCGGGCGCCCGGCCCGACCGAGGCCAGGTCGAGCACGCGGATGCCGTCGAGCGCGGACGTCGTCGTCATGGGACGCGCCGGCCAGGCCACGTCGGGCGCACGCGAGGAGCGCTTGCGGGAAGAGCCATCAGTGGAGGCTCAGAAGTTCTTCGGGAGGCCCAGGCCACGCCGGGCGATGATGTTCTTCTGGATCTCGGACGCACCGCCGCCGATCGTGTCGATCACGGTGTAGCGGTAGGTCGACTCGGCGCGACCCACCATCGGGGCCTCCTCGGTGCGCACCCGCAGCTGGGTGCCCGGGCCGCCGATGTCCATCGAGGCGTCCGCGAGGCGCTTCGACAGCTCGGTCGCGAACAGCTTGTACTCGGACGCGACGACGGTCGGCGGCTGGAACGGCTTGCCCTCGCGCGCGGCGTGCTCGACCTTGACGGCCTCGGCCACGAACTTCAGGCCCATGACGCGGGCGACCTCGGCGTCGGTGTGCAGCTGCGCCATGCGGGCCCGCACCACCGGATCGTCCTTGAGCGGCACGCCGTCGCGCTCGGTCGTGCGCACGTACTCGGTCAGCAGGTCGAGGCGCTGCTTGATCGGGGCGTAGGTGAACATCGTGAAGCGCTCGAGGTCGAGCGCCTGGGAGATGTAGCGGAACCCGTGGTTGACCTCGCCGACGACGTACTCGTCGGGCACGAAGACGTTGTCGAGCCAGACCTCGTTGGTGCGCTCGTCGCCCATGGTCCAGATGCCGTTGATGGTGATGCCCGGGTCGTCCATCGGGATCAGCATCAGCGTGATGCCCATGTGCTTGTTGTCGGGGTCCGTGCGGACGCCGCACCAGTACCACTCGGCGAAGTGGGCCGAGGTCGTCCAGGTCTTCTGGCCGTTCAGCAGCCAGCCCTCGCGACCGTCCTCGGTGGTGTGCTTCACGCCCTTGAGGCGCATGGAGGCGGCGTCGGAGCCGGCGTTCGGCTCGGAGTAGCCGACCGCGAACTCGACGTCGTTCTCGAGGATCTTCGGCAGGAACTCCTGCTTCAGGAAGTCCGAGCCGTGGGCGATGATCGTCTTGCCGATGATGCCGACGCCCTTGCCGATCTGGGGGCCACCGCGGCCGGCGAGCTCCTCGTTGAGGATGTACTCGTAGACGCCCTCGCCCTCCTGCCCCTCGTACTCCTTGGGCCAGGTCATGCCGAGCCAGCCCTTGTGCCCGATCTCCTTCATGAACGCCCGCCGCTTCGGGGTGTCCACGATCTGGGCCATGTTCTCGCGGGTGACGTCGAAGATGTCGATGTCGTCGTGCTCGTCGCAGAAGGCGATGACTTCAGCCTTGAACGCCTGCTGTTCCTCTGAGAACTCGAAATCCATGATGTCTCCGACTCGTTATCTGACGACCCGTCAGATCCTAGTGGTGGTGCTCCGGGCCGTGCCCAGCCGACGGTGCGCCGCACTCCTGGGGACGGCGTGGGCGCCGTGTGGGCACGGCGTGGTGCCGGCGGCGGACCCGAGCGTGCGACGATGGCCGGATGCGGCGGCGCAGGATCCTCTGGAGCGTGGTCGCGGCCGTCACGTGTGCGGGCCTGCTGGCGGCCTGCTCGGGCAGCGACGGACGTGCCGACGGCGCCGAGGCGTCCCCGGGCACCGACGGCTCGACCGACGGCTCGACCGACGGGGGCGGGTCGCCCGACGACGCCGAACCGGTGGCGCGTCCCGCACCGACGCTGCGCACCTCGGACT
>JAFAFZ010000064.1 GCA_023423215.1 Actinomycetes bacterium | reverse complement strand
CTTCCCCCACGACCCCCGGGGCACCCGCTGCGAACGGCCACACCGGTGCCGTCGCACCGGCGTCGGACGCCGCCGTGCTCGAGCAGCTGCTGTTCGAGATGAAGAAGGTGATCGTCGGCCAGGACCGCGCGATCGAGCGCCTGCTCACCTGCCTGCTCGCCGGCGGCCACTGCCTGCTCGAGAGCGTGCCCGGCCTGGCGAAGACCCTCTCGGCCGAGACGATGGCCTCGGCGGTGGGCGGCACGTTCTCCCGCATCCAGTTCACCCCCGACCTGCTGCCCGCGGACGTCGTCGGCACGCGCATCTACCGGGCCTCGACCGAGACCTTCGACGTCGAGCTCGGCCCGATCTTCGCCAACTTCGTCCTGGCCGACGAGATCAACCGCGCGCCGGCCAAGGTCCAGTCCGCCCTGCTCGAGGTCATGGCCGAGCGCCAGGTCACGATCGGCGGCGTCACCCACGAGCTCGACGCGCCGTTCCTCGTGCTCGCCACGCAGAACCCGATCGAGTCCGAGGGCGTCTACCCGCTGCCCGAGGCCCAGCGCGACCGCTTCCTCATGAAGGTCGTGCTCGGCTACCCCTCCCCCGCCGAAGAGGTCGAGATCGTCCAGCGCATGGGCACCTCGGCGCCCTCCGCCCAGCAGGTCGTGCCGCTCGACCAGGTGCGCCAGCTGCAGCTCGCCGCGGACCGCGTCTACGTCGATCGCAGCGTGCTCGAGTACGCGGTGAACCTGGTGCTGTGCACCCGCACGCCCGAGAACTTCGGCCTGGCGGAGCTGCGCACCTTCATCGAGCTCGGCGCCAGCCCCCGCGCCTCGATCGGCCTGGTGCGCGGCGGACGTGCGCTGGCCCTGCTGCGCGGCCGCAACTACCTCACCCCCCAGGACGTCTTCGACGTCGCCCCCGAGATCCTCCGACACCGCCTGCTGCTCTCGTACGAGGCGCTGGCGCAGGACGTGGACGTCGAGCAGGTGCTGACCCGCATCCTCTCGACGGTGCCCGCGCCGCGGGTCAGCCCGACCCAGCACGCCGGGCCGACCGACGCCTACCACGGCACGCCGACCGACGCGCAGGCCTGGGGGGCCTGAGCCGGTGGCAGGGCTGTCCGACACCCTCGGCCTGGTGGGCGATCGACCGACCGAGGAGATCATCCGTCGCCTCACGCTGGACATCACGCGCCGGCTCGACGGCATGCTGCACGGCGACTTCATGGGCATCGTGCCCGGTCGCGGCAGCGAGCCGGGCGAGGCTCGCGAGTACTCCGCCGGCGACGACGTGCGCCACATCGACTGGAACGTCACCGCGCGCATGCAGGACCCGTACCTGCGCGAGACCATCGCCGACCGGGAGCTCGAGACCTGGATGCTCGTCGACCGCTCGGCGGGCCTGGACTTCGGCACCGCGGCGTGCGAGAAGCGCGACCTGGTGCTGGCGGCCGCGGCCGGCGTCGGGCTGCTGACCGCCCGCGGCGGCAACCGCGTCGGCGCGGTGCTGCTGCGCGGCGGCGAGGTCACGACCGTCCCGCCTCGTCAGGGCCGCCGCAACCTGCTCGGCATCCTCGACCGCGTGCTCGAGTCACCGCGAGCGGACGGCACCGGCGTCGCCCAGCTCGGCGTCGGCATGCGGCGCATCAGCGCCGTCGCCCCCCGTCGCGGCCTGGTCGTGGTCGTCTCGGACTTCCTGACGGACCCGGCCGAGTGGCAGCACGCGCTCGGCACGATCGCGCTGCGCCACTCGGTGCTCTGCATCGAGGTCGTCGACCCGCGCGACGTCGAGCTGCCCGCGGTGGGCATGCTCCAGTTCGAGGACCCGGCCACCGGTCGCGTGCGGGAGGTCAACACCGACGACCGCAAGGTCCGGGAGCGCTACGCCGCGGCCGCCGCCGAGCAGCGCGCCGCGATCGTCGGCGCCATCCGCTCGGCGGGCGCGGACCACCTGGTCCTGCGCACCGACGGCGACTGGCTCCTCGAGCTGGCCCGTCACGTCTCGCGCCGACGGCACCGTGCAGAGATCACCGCCGGGAGGCGCGTCCGATGACCGAGTGGTTCCTCTCCCCCGCACGCCTGTGGCTGCTGCTGGCGGTCGCCGCGCTGATCGTCGTCTACGTCGTGCTCCAGCTCCGCAGGCCCCGCTACACGGTGCGCTTCTCGAACCTGGAGCTGCTCGACAAGGTCGCGCCGAAGCGGCCCGGCTGGCGACGCCACCTGGGCGCCGGCGTCTTCGCGCTCGCGCTGGCGGCGCTGGTCGTCGCGTTCGCCCAGCCGATCATGACCATCAAGGTCCCCCAGGAGCGCACCACGATCATGCTGGCCATCGACACCTCGCTGTCGATGGCGGCCGAGGACGTCGCACCGAACCGGCTCGAGGCCGCGCAGGCCGCCGCGAACGAGTTCCTTGACGAGCTGCCCGACGACCTGCAGGTCGGTCTGGTCAGCTTCGCAGGCACCGCACAGCTGCTCGTGCCGCCGACCCAGGAGCACGACACGATCAAGCAGGCGATCGACGGGCTCGAGCTCGACAAGGCGACCGCCATCGGCGACGCCGTCGATCTGTCGCTCCAGGTCATCGAGGACCAGGCCAAGGGTGTCGAGGACGGCAAGCCCGACGCCGCGATCGTGCTGATCTCGGACGGCGAGACGACCGTCGGCCTGCCGACCGAAGAGGCCATCCCGCTCGCGAACGAGGCGGGCGTCGCCGTGTCGACCATCGCCTACGGCACCGCCGAGGGGCAGATCATGGTGGACGAGGACGGCGACGGCGTCGGTCAGCTCACCGGCGTGCCCGTCAACGTCGAGGAGCTCCAGGGCCTGGCCGAGGGCACCGGCGGCACGGCGTACACCGCCGAGTCGGCGCAGGACCTCGAGAGCGTCTACAGCGAGCTGGGCTCCACCATCGGCTTCGAGGAGGAGGACTCCGACGTCACCTTCCGCTGGGTCGGCGGCGCGCTGGTCCTCATGGTGATCGCCGCGGGCCTGTCGCTCGTGTGGTCGCCCCGCATGCCCTGATCGGGTCCTCGGCGCGATCCACCCGAGGTCACCGGCGGGGACCGTCGCGGTCCGCCCGGTCAGGCCTCGAGGACCGCGGTGGCCTTCTCGGAGACCACCTTGGACGACCCGCCCGGCTCCATGGTGACGCCGTAGAGGATGTCGGCGGCCTCCATCGTGCGCTTCTGATGGCTCACGATGATGAGCTGCGCCGTGCGCCGGAACTCGGCGACGAGGTCCAGGAAGCGGTGCAGGTTGACGTCGTCGAGCGCGGCCTCGACCTCGTCCATCACGTAGAAGGGCGAGGGGCGCGAGCGGAAGACGGCGAACAGGTAGGCCAGGGCCGTGAGCGAGCGCTCGCCACCGCTCAGCAGCGACAGCTTGCGCACGTTCTTGCCCGACGGCTTGGCCTCGATCTCGATGCCGGTCTCGAGCAGGTTGTTCGGGTCGGTCAGCCGCAGGCGACCCTGGCCACCCGGGAACAGCGTCTCGAAGAGCAGGGTGAAGTTCTGGCTGACGTCCGCGTACGCCGAGCTGAAGACCTTGACGATCTCCTCGTCGACCGCACGGATGACCTTGGACAGCTCGCGACGGCTGGAGCGGATGTCCTCGAGCTGGCTCTCGAGGAAGGTGTGGCGCTCCTGCAGCTCGGTGAACTCCTGCAGCGCCAGCGGGTTGATCGGACCCATGATCCGCAGCTCGCGGTCGAGCTCGCGCACCCTCGCCCCGGGCGCGACGCCCTCGGGCAGCGGCGGACACTCGGCGGCCATCGCGACCTCGGGCTCGCAGTCGAGCTCGTGGCGCAGCGTCTCGGTCGCCGACTCGAGCCGCAGGCGCGTCTCGGCGTCCGCGATCTCGACCTTCTGGGCCTTCGCGCGCACCTCTTCGAGCTGGCGCTCGGTGGTCTGGCGCTCACGGCGCAGCTGCTCGAGCTGGGTCGTGACGGCGCGGGCCTGCTCGGACTGGCGACGACGCTCCTCTCGCAGGGCGCCGAGGTTGGTCTCGATGACGGACATGCGCTCGCCGACGAACGCCGTCAGGCGGTCGGTGGCCTCGGCGCGTGCGACCAGCTCGACGCGACGACGGGCGGCCGCGTCACGCTCGGCGATGTTGCGCGAGAGGCGCTCGTCGACCTGGGTCAGGCGGTCCGTCACGAAGCGTCGGCGCTCCTCGATGCCCGCGGAGCGGACCTCGAGGTCGGTGCGCACGGCTGCGACCCGAGCCGAGTGCTCCTCGAGGCGCTGGCGGGCCTCGGCCATCGAGCGGGCCTGGGCGGTGAGCTCCAGGTCCGCCGCCTCGAGCGCCGGCAGCTTGCCGGCCAGCTCGTCGACGCGCGCCTCTTCGCGTGCGAGCCGATCGGCGAGCTCCTGCAGGTGGGCGCCCAACGACTCGAGCTCGCCGCGGGCCTCGTCCGCATCGCCATCCAGGCGTCGCACGGACTCGGCGAGCGACCGGCGGCGCGACTCGTCCACGTCGCGGGCCCGGGTGGCCTCCTGCTCCTCTCGCCGGGCCTCGGCCACGGCGGTGCGGGCGGTCTCGATGGCGACGCGGGCGGCGTCGCGTGCGGCCAGCGAGCTCTCGGCGCGGTGCACGGCCTCGTCG
>JAFAFZ010000055.1 GCA_023423215.1 Actinomycetes bacterium | reverse complement strand
GGCGCGGGGGGCAGCGAACGTGGGTCAGAGGAGCGGGCTGAACGGCTCCGTCCCGGGGACCAGGCGCAGACCGGCGATCCCGCTGTGGGCCTGGGCGTACGACAGCTCGTGCGCGAGGTCGCCGACGCCGTTCGATCCCGCCAGCGGGGCGAGGGCGAGCGTCGAGAGGGTGCCGAGCGCGTTGCCGTCGCCGTCGAGGAAGGCACTGCCGGAGTCTCCCGGCACGCCCGGCGTCACGGTGTAGACGGGATGGGTCCAGCCGCTCGGGTCGGTGCCGAGGCTGGTGCCCTGCTTGGGCGAGAGCACCTCGACGCCGCCGCGCAGGCTGGAGTTGCCGAAGCTGTGGACGGTGTCGCCCGCCGCGGTGCCGGTCGTGTTGATGCCGACCGGGCCACCCCAGAACGGGACCGACGGGTTGACCTTCGCCGCGTCCGCCGCGTCGACCTTCACGAGTGCGAGGTCGTTGTAGGCGCAGGCGTCGGCGTCGGACTCGCCGTTGCGCTGCATGGCCAGCCACGACGAGTAGACCAGCGTGCCGCCCCCGACGCGGGTGCCCTCGGCGAGGAGGGAGCCGCCCTCGACGAAGTCGACCTTCGTGCCGAGCGGCAGCGACGGCGAGGTGCAGCCGTCGGTGTCCGTGGCCTCACCGAGGCCGGCGCAGTGCGCGGCGTAGCCGACGTAGGTCGTGCCCGCCGTGTCGGTGTAGACGAAGTTGGCCGTGCACTGCGCGCCCTCGGTGTACATCTGCACGCCGGGGTGGATGGTGGCGGTGTCCGCGGGCGCCCAGCTCGTGCGGACCTGCTTCTTCGGCGCCGCGGTCGCGGGGGCGCTGGTGGCTGCGGCGGCGACCAGGCCGGCGGCCGCCAGGGTCAGGAGCTTCGTCGGAGTGCGCATGCCCCTCCCAACGACGGTCGTCGGGAGGGGTTACGCGTCAGTAGTCGGGCTGGCTCGGGTCGACCTGGTTGACCCAGGCCACCACGCCGCCACCGACGTGGACGGCGTCGGCGAAGCCGGCGCCCTTGACGATGGCGAGCACCTCGGCCGAGCGGACGCCCGACTTGCAGTGCAGCACGATCGGCTTGTCGCTCGGCAGGTCGCCGATGGCGTTGCCGTTGAGGAACTCGCCCTTCGGCACGAGCACCGAGCCGGGGATCCGGTTGATCTCGAACTCGTTGGGCTCACGGACGTCGATGAGGGTGAAGTCGCGCTCGCCGGCCTCGCGCTCCTTGAGCATCTGCTCGAGCTGGACGACCGAGATCGTCGAGCCGGCGGCCGCCTCGGCGGCCTCGTCGGAGACGGCGCCGCAGAAGGCGTCGTAGTCGATCAGCCCGGTCACGGTGGGGTTCTCGCCGCACAGCGCGCAGCTGGGGTCCTTGCGGACCTTGAGCTTGCGCCACTCGAGCTCGAGGGCGTCGTAGATGACGAGCTTGCCGACGGCCGGGTCACCGATGCCGGTCAGCAGCTTGACCGCCTCGTTGACCTGGATGGAGCCGATGCTGGCGCAGAGCACGCCCAGCACGCCGCCCTCCGCGCAGCTGGGGACCATGCCCGGCGGCGGGGGCTCGGGGTAGAGGCAGCGGTAGCAGGGGGCGTCGTCGGCCAGCGTGGGGGCGAAGACGCTCGCCTGCCCGTCGAAGCGGTAGATCGAGCCCCAGACGTAGGGGATGCCGAGGAAGTACGCCGCGTCGTTGACCATGTAGCGGGTGGCGAAGTTGTCGGTGCCGTCGACGATCAGGTCGTAGCCCTCGAAGATGCCCATCACGTTGTCGTTGTCGAGGCGCTCGTTGTGCACCACCACGTCGACGTACGGGTTCACCTCGGCGATCGACTCCTGCGCGGAGACGGCCTTGGGGCGGCCCACGTCGGACATGCCGTGGATGATCTGGCGCTGCAGGTTGGACTCGTCCACCTCGTCGAACTCGGCGATGCCGAGGGTGCCCACACCTGCGGCAGCGAGGTAGAGCAGGGCCGGCGAGCCGAGCCCACCGGCACCGATGACGAGCACCTTGGCGTTCTTCAGGCGCTTCTGCCCGACCATGCCCACGTCGGGGATGATCAGGTGGCGGCTGTAGCGGCGCACCTCATCCGTGGTGAGCTCGGCAGCCGGCTCGACAAGAGCGGGGAACGACACGTGATCTCCTTGACTCGGGTGTGGGTGCAACAGCACCGACGCCACTGCTGTTCCCCGCCATGCTCCCTGCGCCCGGTGGACACGCCCCGCCACGTCCCGCGATACGGACGCAGGTCGGCGACCCGGGGCGGCTAGGCTCAGCCGCGACCGCACTACTCAGGAGTACGACGTGACTGCAGGCCAGCTGGAACCAGACGCCCCGCGACCGCGCGGGGGCCGGATGCCCCGCCGTGAGCGCCGGGTCCAGCTGCTCGAGTCGGCCCTCGAGGTCTTCGTCGCGCAGGGCTACCACGCCGCCGCGATGGACGACATCGCCGAGCGGGCCGGTGTCTCCAAGCCGGTGCTCTACCAGCACTTCCCCGGGAAGATGGAGCTCTATCTCGCGCTGCTGGACACGCACTGTGACGCGATAGTGGCAAATGTGCAGGACGCGATGAGCGGCACCAACGACAACAAGGAGCGCGTCGGCGCCGCGGTGCGCGCGTACTTCGACTTCGTCGACCACGAGAGCGAGGCGTTCCGGCTGGTCTTCGAGTCGGACCTGCGTAACGACCCGGCGGTGCGGCAGCGGGTGGAGCGGGTCGAGCAGGGCTGCATCGCCGCGATCACCGACACGATCATCTCGGACACCGGGGTCAGCCGCTCGCACGCCGAACTGCTCGCCTCGGGCCTGGTCGGCGCCGCCGAGACGGCCGCCCAGTTCTGGCTCGCCGGCGGCCGCCAGGTGCCCAAGGCGGAGGCCGAGGCGCTGGTCGCGGCCCTGTCCTGGCGCGGCATCGCCAGCTTCCCGCTGCAAGGTGAGTCAGCCTGAACATCGGGCCGCCGGATCGGATAGCCTTCCC
>JAFAFZ010000641.1 GCA_023423215.1 Actinomycetes bacterium | reverse complement strand
AGGCCGAGCCCACCGAGGGGGAGGCGGCCCGTGCGGCGGTCGCGGCCGCCGAGGAGGACGGTCCGCAGCGCACCTTCGACGTGCGCGGGCCGGGCACCTGGCTGCTGCTCGCCGCCGGGGTCGGGCTGGTGGCCCTCGGCGTGGTCGGGTGGACCGGTCTGCGCTCGCGCTACCGGTTCGGCACCGTCGTCGTCGTGGCCGGCAGCACCGTGTCGCTCGGACTCGTGCTGGTCCTCTTCAACCTCTCGGCGTTTGTCCCGACGACGTTCTGATTCGCTCGCTGGAGAGCGATCTCGAGGCGGTCCATAGAACCGATGGACGACCGTGGATCGTTCGTCCATTTGGCGCGCACCCGACGCGTCGGCGTCGCAGGTGAACCATGCAACAACAGTGCACGAACACTGCTGCCGGGCCATTGATGAGCGGAATCTCAGTCGCCAGAGTCCTCCATGGCGCCCGGCTGTGGAGCGCCGAGTTCCATCGAAAGGCGAACACATGCGATCGCGTCCTGTTGTCCGAATGCTCCTCGGAGCCATCGTCGTCGTGGGGGCCGCGTTCGCGGTCGCCTCGCCCGCCGGTGCCGTCTCGAACCCGGGCGTCACGCCCAACCCGGTCCCCTACACGGTCGGCCAGGTGAACCCGCCGGAGATCGACATCAGCTGGTCCGGTGCCGTGCCCGGCCAGGTCATCTACCTGGACATCTGCAAGAAGTCGATCTCGGACCCGACGTTCAAGGTCTCGCAGGACTGCTCGATGCTCGGCGGCAACGCCATCAACGGCACGGCGTCCGGCGCCGGCACGCACACGCACCCGTTCTTCTACGGCGCCGACCCGGCCGAGGAGCCGTGGGGCTGCTTCGCCGCGGACGACACCGACGTCCCGGCGGGCGTCGAGAAGTTCACGACCTGCTACGTGCGCATCACCGACACCTCGATCAGCAACAACGACGCGGACGTCGAGGTGCCCTTCACCTTCACGCTCGGCGAGGAGCCGGTCATCCCCGAGGCGCCCGTCGCCATCCTGCTGCCCGCGGCCGGCGTGCTCGCCGCCCTCGGTGGCTTCGTCCTGGTCCGTCGCCGTCAGGGCGCCACGGTCTGATCGCCGGGCGTCCCCGCCGGTAGCTCCGGTGACCGGCAGGGACCTCGGTCGACACGACCCGACCACCTCGCACACCTTCAACAAGGAGATCTTCCACCCATGAAGCTCAAGACCCTGATGGGCGCCGCGGTCATCACCGGCACCCTGCTCTCCGGCGTGATGACCTCGGTCGCCAGCGCCGCACCCGAACCCTCCGGCTGGGACGACGTCAACGACCTCGTCAAGGGCGGCGGCTCGGACACCACCTACAACTTCATGCAGCGCACCGAGGTGCTCTACAACCAGGCCGTCGGCTGCGACACCGACAACGCCAAGCCCACGGTCACCCCCAACAACCTGGGCAGGTGCCTGACCGGTGCCGCGCAGAAGCAGACCGACGTGGCCGGCAACTGGGACCACGACTACCTGGTGAACCTGTACCCGACCGGTTCGAGCGCCGGCGTCGGTGCCCTCCAGCTGGGCGACCTGGACTTCGCCCGTTCCTCGCGCGGCCCGGCCTCGGGTGAGGCGGCGCTGAACTTCTGGGCCTTCGGCAAGGACGCCCTCGCGGTGGTCACCTTCGGCAACCGCGCCACCGGCAACCTGACGCTGGCGCAGCTGAAGGACATCTACGAGTGCAACATCACCGACTGGAGCCAGCTCGGCTACGCACCCGGCCCCATCGAGCCGATCGGCATGAACAGCTCGTCGGGCACGTACGGCACGTTCAACACCCTCGTCGGCACCGTCGCCAACAACGGCCCCTGCGTGAAGCGCATCGGTGGCCCGAGCGGCGTGTTCCCCTTCGAGAACGACGTGAAGCCGATCATCGAGGACCCCGCCATCAACGAGGACAACGCGATCTGGTGGATGAGCTGGGCCGAGTGGCGCTCGTTCTCCTACAAGCGTGGCTCCGCCAAGGTGTGGAGCATCAACGGCACGGCGATCTCGCCGGCGTCGGTCAACAACAACAGCTACCCGATGACCCGCTTCGTGTACCACGTGACGAAGGACCCGATCGCCCCCGGCGCCGCCGGTGACGTGACCGGTCCCGACACCGGTGCCCAGGGCGCGGTGCGCGAGTTCACCGAGTTCCTCTGCAAGGCAGAGGCCGGCCACACCCAGAACAACTTCACGGGTGCGACCAACTACAAGGAGCTCACCGACATCTACAGCGCCACCGGGTTCCTGCGGGTCCCGGCGAGCCAGCGCAACGCCGGCCTGTGCCGGATGGAGACGCTCTGATCCGTCGCATCGACGGGTGGACCGGCTGCGGCCGGGAGCACTCCGCACGGGGGCACCGCACACGCCGTGCCCCCGTGGCGCGTCCCGGCCCGGGTGCGGCGGCGCATCCGGTCCGGCGGATTCACCAGGGCATCGTGTGGTGCTCACCCGGCGTTCACCGGGCCTCCGTACGGTGCGCGCCCATGGGCCTCCTGGACCGATCAGCTCCGCAGCCGCCCCGCCGTCGTGGTCGTGTCGCGGCCGCGGTGCTCGCCGCCTGCGTCGCGGCGGTCGTGGTCGCCGCGCCGGTCGACGCGGTCGACGGGATCCACCTGGACACCCAGGTGGTCGCGGTGGGTCCCGACCAGGGCGCGGCGACGCTGCAGGTGTCCTGGTCCGGCGCCGTGCCGGGTCAGCTCGTGATCCTGGGCATCTGCAAGCGCTCCATCGGGGACGCGGCCTTCCGCGCGTCGAGCGACTGCTCGATGATCGGTCGCCTGGACGTCAACGGCACGCCGGACGGGGCCGGCTCGACCGCCCTCGAGGTGTTCCGTGGTCAGGACCCGACCGGCGAGCGCTGGGGGTGCTACGCCCCCGACGACACCCCGCCGCCGGGCGTCGAGAAGTTCACGACCTGCTACGTGCGCGTCACCGACACCACGTACTCGAACGACGACGCCGACATCGAGCTGCCCTTCGGCTTCGAGGGCCCCGGCCGCGTCGATCCGGGAGCGGGCGAGGACAGCGGCGGCGCAGGCCCGCAGGCCCCGACGCTGCCCCGGGTCGAGTCGGCGGGCGCGGTGCCGCCGCCGGTCGTAGCGCCCACCGGGGAC
>JAFAFZ010000632.1 GCA_023423215.1 Actinomycetes bacterium | reverse complement strand
TCGACGGCGGCGCCGTCCGCACCCTCCTTGTCACCCCGGCCGACCCAGTTCGAGGCGGCCAGCGCCGCCGCTTCGGTCGTCCGGACGAGTTCCATCGCGAGGTTGCGGTCTGGTGCCTGGGTCATGGGCGAGACGATACCGACCCATCCTCGGCCCGCCCCAACCCGGCACACGTGCTCGATCGCCGGACGGCGGCGGGGATCGTGCGATCATCTCGGGGTGACGGACCAACGCGACGACGCCCCGGCCGACGACGACGAGCACGACGAGGCGGACCTGCTCGACGGCGCGCTCGACGAGAGCACGGGAGCGCAGCCCGACGACGCCGAGGACCAGGTGCTCGACGCCGACGATGCCGGGACCGCTCCGACGGACGAGACCGAGGAGTTCCTGGCCTCGGACGAGGTGCAGCTCGAGGAAGGCCAGGTCGCGTACGACTGCACGGCCTGGGCGGGGGAGTCCCGCGGGCTGCTGGACAGCCTGCTGACCTCGCACGACATCCCGCACGCCTGGCAGGGCACGACGGTGACGATCCGGGAAGAGGACGAGGAGCGCGTCGACGAGCTGGTGGACGACGTGCTGGCCTCGGCCCGCCCGGCCCTCGACCCACGTGCCCCGAAGCTCGTCTACGAGGTGTCCGTCTGGCCGGTCGCGCTCCAGACCGAGCTCGTGGACCAGCTCACGGCCGCCGACGTGCCCTACGAGTGGGACGAGCAGGGCGACCTGGTGGTGCGCGAGTCGGACGAGGCCGAGGTCGAGGCCGTGCTCGAGCTGCTGCCCGATCCCGACGACGACTCGATCTCGAGCGATGACGGCGTCGCGCTGCACGACGTGCTCGACGCGGCGTTCATGGCCTCGGACCGGCTCACGAAGCACCCGACCGATCCGTCCGCCACGGTCGAGGCCGTGGACGCGGCGGCGCAGCTCGAGCAGCTCGCGCTGCCCTTCGGCTTCGAGCCGTCGCAGTGGCGTCGACTCGTCGGCTCGGCGCAGACGCTGCGCGACGCGATCGTGCCGCCCGAGGGGTCCGACGCGGTCGAGGACGCCGAGCTGTCGGCGCGCGCCGTCGAGCTGCGGGACCTGATCCGCCAGTACATCTGACGCCCGCCGGGCGAGGTGGGTGGGTCCTGCGACCCGACCGACGAAGACTTCTCAGGTCCGGCGGCCATCCGCCGATGGGAGAACGATGCGCCGCGCCCGTCCGGGCACGGCGACCGGACTCCTGGAGGCCCTGTGCGCCCGACCCCCGCCCGACGAGCAGCGTCCCCACGCTCGACCCGCCGCCTCGCGCTCGCGTTCGCCGTGCTCGTGGCGCTGCTGCCGATCGCGCTGCCGTCGCCCGCCGGCGCGCAGGCCCCGGCTCCCGAGCACCGTCGCACGTCGCGCCTGGAGCTCGACCTCGTCAGCCGCGACTTCGACAGCGTCTCGGGCAGCTGGACGGTGGTGGTCGAGAGTCGACTCGACTCCAACCGGGTGTGCGTCCCCGCCGTCTTCGACTGCATCGTGCAGCCGGGCGACGACCCAGCAGGTGCCACGTTGACCGACGTCGAGTGCCTCAGCCCCTGGTGGGGTCACCTCGGGATCTTCACCGACAGCTGCCTCAAGCAGCTCTTCTTCGCCGGGCACCACCAGCGGTTCCGCTACACCTACGTCACCGATCCCGGCGTGGCGCCGACCGAGCTCGCCATCTCGAGCCACTTCGGCCGCGGGCTCTTCCCGATCATGCTGCAGGAGCTCGCCTCGGACGATCTGGTGGTCAGCCTCACCGACGAGCTCGAGGTCGACCAGGTCTGTCCCGACACCGCGGTCCCCGCCGGCGACAGCTTCGACTGCACGATCACGGTCACGTACCCGGACGACCACCCCGCAGGCGTGCCGATCACGGCTGCCACCCTGGACGTCGCCCTCGCCGGTGACACCGGCGTCATCCTGAACGGCGTCACCACGTCGTCGACCGACTGGGACTGCAGCACCGTGCCGTGCGCGCTGGCTGGCGGCCAGCAGATCGACCCCGGCGAGTCCGCCACGTTCACGGCGTCGGCCACGGCGAACCCGTCGGTCACCGGTGGCACGCTCGAGAGCACCGCGACCGTCGACTACGGCTCGCCCGCGAAGCAGGCGGTCGCGAGCGACCCGATCATCGTGAGCGGCTCCGGTGACACCGACGTCACCGTCACCAAGGTCGCGGAGCAGGACTCGGCCGCGCCGGGCCAGCCCGTCAGCTGGATCGTCACCGTGACCAACGTCGGCGTGCCCGGCTCGGTGGCCCTCCCGGCCGACAGCGTGACCGTCGCCGACCTGGCCCCCTTCCCGGTCAGCGGCCTCACGATCACCCAGCTCTCCGGCGGCGGCACCTGGTCCTGCTCGGGCGGGGTGTGCACGAACCCCTCGATGCTGCCGGGCGCGGCGACGTTCCGGGTCACCGGCACCCTGGCCGCGAACGCCACGGCCGGCTCGCTGGTCAACGAGGTCGACGTGACCTGGACCAACGACCTCGTCGGGCCGGACTTCCCGGTCGTGGCTGCCGGCACCATCGACGTGCAGGTCCCGGCGCCGACCCCGTCCACGACGACCACCACCACGCCGACCACGACGACCACCACGCCCACGCGGGCGCCGGCCCGCCTGGCGTTCACCGGCTGAGCCGGCGCCGCTCAGGCGGCAGCCGTGGCGGCGGGGTCGGCGGGTGCCCCTTCGCCGACCAGCTCGTGGACGAAGCGCAGCTTGTCGATGACCGCGGGTGCCAGCACGAACGGGTACAGCTCGTGGTTGCCCAGGCTGCGGCTCATCGCGTTCAGCGCGTACGTGAGCGCCAGCCACTCGCGGACCAGGTCCTGGATCGAGTCGTCGTCCGTCGGCTCCTCGGGGGACGCGACGAGCTCGTCGTTCGGGTCGGGTGACTGGATCTTGGGGCCGGTCACCTGCAGCCCGAAGGACGCCGCCGTCTGCAGGGCGTCGCGCAGGTGCAGGTAGTGCGCGAAGGTCTCGGCCCAGTCCTCCCAGGGGTGCATCGTGGCGTACTGGCTGACGTAGCGGTCCTCCCAGTCGGCCGGCGGGCCCTCCTGGTAGTGGCGCTCGATCGCCTGGCCGTAGTCGAGCGTCTCGTCGCCGAACAGCGATCGGAACGCCGTCGTGCGCGCCTCGTCCCCCTGGACGAGCACGTCCCAGTAGTAGTGGCCGATCTCGTGGCGGAAGTGCCCGAGCACGGTGCGGTACGCCTCGCCCATCTGCTGGCGCACCTGCTCGCGGTGCGCGTCGTCCGACTCGGCGAGGTCCAGGGTGATGAGCCCGTCGTCGTGACCGATCATCACCCGGTCGTAGCGGCTCGAGAGCAGGTCGAACGCCAGGCCCCGGTCGGTCGACTCGTCGTAGGGCTCGACCGGCAGTCCGAGCTCGTCGAGCTGGTACACCAACCGTCGCTTCTGCGCCTCGGCGTCGGCGAACGCCGCCAGCGCCTCGGGGTCGCCGTCGTCCGGGCGGGTGCGGGTCAGCCGGCAGGAGCGGCACAGCCCGTCGTGCGCCGCCGCGTCCTCGGCGTCGGTCAGCACCCAGTTGCAGGCGGCCAGGTCCAGGTTGGCGCACCTGAGGAACCCGTCGTCGGACAGCACCATGGTGCGGGTCGCCGGGTCGAAGCCCAGAGCGGACCCGCAGCGCAGGCAGACGCTGTTGTGGAAGAAGACGAGCTGGCCGCAGTGGGGACAGGCGAAGGCGTGCACGGGCGGGCCCCTACCCCTCTCGGACCGCGGTCGAACCCGGGCTCACGCCACCGGTCCGTGGTCGGCGGGCACGACCTCGCGAGGGATCGGAGGGCCGGGAGGTGTGCCGTCGCCGAAGGGGCGACCGCCGAGCGCGTCGCGACCGTGGGGCTCGAGCCAGCCGGACGGGTCCGGCCCGTCCGGCACGATCCCCGTCGGGTTGATGTCCGTGTGGACCCGGTAGTAGTGCGCCTTGATCTGCACGAAGTCGATCGTGTCGCCGAAGCCGGGGGTCTGGAACAGGTCCCGCGCGTAGGCCCACAGGACGGGCATCTCCGAGAGCTTCTGGCGGTTGCACTTGAAGTGGCCGTGGTAGACGGCATCGAAGCGGGCGAGCGTGGTGAAGAGCCGCACGTCGGCCTCGGTGATCGTGTCGCCGACCAGGTAGCGCTGCCCGGCGAGCCGCTCGGTCAGCCAGTCCAGCCGGGCGAACAGGCGGGCGTACGCTCGGTCGTAGGACTCCTGGGAACCGGCGAAGCCGCACCGGTACACGCCGTTGTTCACGTCGTGGAAGACCAGCTCGGCGACCTCGTCGATCTCGTCCCGGAGGTGCTCGGGGTAGAGCTGGGGGGCGCCCGGGCGGTGGTGCTCGGTCCACTCGGTCGACAGGTCGAGCGTGATCTGCGGGTAGTCGTTCGTGACTACCTCACCGGTGCGCTCGTCCACGATCGCCGGCACGGTGATGCCACGTGGGTAGTCGGGGAAGCGGGCGAAGTACGCCTGCTGCAGCCGCTCGATGCCGAGCACGGGATCGACGCCGCCGGGGTCCAGGTCGAAGGTCCAGCTGCGCTGGTCGTGCGTCGGGCCGCACATCCCCATGGACAGCACCGGCTCCAGGCCGAGCAGCCGTCGCACGATGATCGCCCGGTTCGCCCACGGGCACGCCCGTGCGACGACGAGCCGGTAGCGGTTCGGCTCGACCGGGTACCCGTCGCGCCCGTCACGCGTGATGCGGTCGGTGATGTAGTTCGTGTCCCGGGTGAACTCCTTGCCCGGAGCGACGTAGGCCGCCTCGCCGGAGTCGGAGCCCGCGTCGGTGCCGGTGTCGGACGGCTCGCTGGGGGCGTCGTGCATGTCGGTCATCCTCGCGCCGGACTGCGGCGGTCCCGCCGCGGTCGATCGCTGGTCCCGTCCGGTCCGGGGCGGTGCGGGTCAGTCGGTCGCGAGCCAGGCGTCGATGCCGGCCAGCGACGTGGCGCGCACGGCGTCGGAGGCGCCGCCCGCGCATGGTGGCCCCAGGTGCTGGGCGGCGGCTTCAACGAACCGTAGAACCGCCGCACGTCCGGCGAGCTGCCGCTGCGTGAGGGCCGTGTGGACGTGGCAGCGACCCACGGGCACCCGGGTGGCAGACTCGACGCGATGGGACGCTCGCTGGACACCTCGGACGCGCTCGACTGGGTGTTCGCCGCACCTCGCACCGCCAAGCTGGCCACGGTCACCGCGCAGGGCGCGCCGCACGTCGCACCGGTGTGGGTCGCCCGTGACGGCGACCGTCTCGTGTTCAACACCGGTGCGGAAACCGTGAAGGGGCGGGCGCTGGCGCGGGATCCACGCGTGTCGATGTGCTTCGACGACGAACGGCCGCCCTTCGCGTTCGTGCTGGTGCAGGGCACGGCCGAGCTCAGCGAGGAGCCAGATGCGCTCCTGCGCTGGGCGACCACGATCGCGGGGCGGTACATGGGTGAGGAGCTGGCCGAGCAGTACGGCCGGCGCAACGGCGTGCCGGGCGAGCTGCGCGTCACGGGGACGCCCACTCGCGTGCTGGGCGAGCTCGGGGGCGCCGACTGAGGGGAGCGGCGGACGCCGCGGCACGGATCAGCCCGAGCGGCGCTCGGTCGCGGCCGACGAACGGCGACGGGCCGCGGCGCGCAGGCGCACGTCCCGTGCGTGGGGACGGCCGGTGGTGCGACGCTCGACGGTGCGCACGGCCTCTCGCACGGGTTCGTAGTACTCCTGCTCGAACTCCTCGAGGACCTCGAAGCTCCACCGGCCCTCGAGGACGTCGCGCCCGACGACCTCTCGCTCGATCCGGGCGGCGTCGCCCGCGCGGCCTTGCGAACGCAGCTCGGCGGCGACCTCGGCGAAGAGCAGGTCGGCGCGGCCGAGCAGGTGGTGCAGGGTGAAGAGGTGGCCTCGTGCCCGCTCGACGTACTCCATCGCCTCGGTGGCGGTGGCCATCGTCTCGAGCAGGCGGGCGTCGATCGGGAGCGCCCGGGCCTCGTCGCGAGGGGTGCCCCCCGGCGGTCCGTCGCCCCGTCGAGCCGTGCTGAACAGCTCTCGGGGACGAGGTAGCTCACGCACGGCGGCGAGGCCGTCGACGGTGAGTGGTCCGGGCGAGTGATGGGAAGCGCGCGGTGACGACATCCCGCCGTCGTTCCCGATCCACACGCCGGCCAAACCTCGATCTTCCGCGCCGGGCCCGACCACGCCTACCCTGACCCGGTCCGATGGACGGACACGAGGGGACGGACGACATCATGGGGACCTGGACGGGACGGCGCGTGCTGGTGACGGGCGGCGAGGGCTTCATCGGGAGCCACCTCGTCGACCTGCTGGTGCGAGAGGGCGCCGAGGTCACCGTGCTCGTGTACTACAACTCGTTCGGCCGCTGGGGCTGGCTCGACACCGCCTCGGATGAGGTGCGCTCGGCCATCACCATCCTGCCCGGCGACGTGCGCGACGCACGGCGCGTGGACGAGGCGGTCGAGGGCAACGAGGTCGTCTTCCACCTGGCCGCGCTCATCGGGATCCCGTACAGCTACCACGCCGCCGAGAGCTACGTGCAGACCAACGTCACCGGCACCTTCCACGTCGCCGAGGCCTGCCGTCGCCACGGCGCCCGCATGGTCCACACCTCGACGTCCGAGGTCTACGGCACGGCGCTCCGCGTGCCCATCGACGAGGAGCACCCGCTGCAGCCCCAGTCGCCGTACTCCGCGTCGAAGATCGGCGCCGACATGATGGCGCTGAGCTACTGGCACGCGCACGAGGTGCCCGTCGCCGTGGTGCGTCCCTTCAACACCTACGGACCCCGCCAGTCCACCCGCGCGGTGATCCCGACGATCCTCGCCCAGCTCTTCGCCGGCGCCGAGCAGCTGCACCTGGGCGCGGTGTCGCCCCGACGCGACTTCAACTACGCGACCGACACCGCGACCGGCTTCCTGGCGCTGGCCGACTGCGACGAGGCCCTCGGCCGGGCGACGAACATCGGCTCCGGCCGCGAGATCTCGATCGGCGACCTGGTCGAGCTGCTCGCATCGATCACCGGTCGCAGCGTCGAGATCGTCACCGACGAGGACCGCATGCGTCCGGCGGGCTCCGAGGTCGAGCGCCTGCTGTGCGACCACACCGTCGCGACGCGCATCTCGGGCTGGACGCCGCAGGTCAGCCTGGAAGAGGGGTTGACGCTCACCGCCGAGTGGGTCGAGGCACACCTCGCCGAGCTGAACGCGAGCGGCTACCACATCTGAACCGGGCGGCCGTCGGCCCGACCCTCCGCCGGTCGCCGTCAGTCGCGGCCGAGCACCTCGTCGTACATGGCCACGTAGGCGTCGATCGTCGCGTCGATGGTGAAGCGGGCCTCGGCGACGCGGCGGGCGCGTGCTCCCTTGGCCGCGGCCCCGGTCGGGTCCGCGACGACCTCGCCGATCGCCGCGGCGAGCGCGGCGGGATCCTCGGGCGGGACGATCCACCCCGTCAGGCCTGGAGCGACCGCCTCGTCGACCGAGCCGACGTCGGTCGCGACGACCGGCAGGCCGGCGAGCATCGCCTCGACGATCGTGACGGGGAACCCCTCGAGCCGGGAGGGCAGCACCAGCGCGTCGAAGGCCCACATCAAGTCCGCGGCACGCACCGAGTCCCAGGCGACCTGTCGGAACTCGATCCGGTCCTCCAGGCCCAGCGCCCGGCTCTGCTCCTGCAGCGCGGCCGTCTCGGCCCCCTCGCCGATGAGCACCAGGCGGGTCGGCGGCGGGACGAGCGCGAACGCGTCGAGCAGGACGTCCACGCCCTTGACCGGATCGTGGCGCGCCACGGTCAGCACGGTCGGCTCGTCCGGCCGCTCGACCGGCGCCCGGGTCACGTCCGGGACGCCGTGGTAGATCGTGCGGATCGAGTGCTCGGGCAGGCCCGAGGACTGCTCGATCATGCGGCCGGTGCGCTCGCCGACCGCGACGTGCGCCGCCAGCCGTCGTGACGTCGTCTGCTTGAGGCGGGCCGAGCTCGAGGACCACACACCCATCGGCGAGTTCTCGATCACGACGCGCCGCAGCCCCGGGATCGAGGTCGCGGCCAGGATCGCCCACTGGCACGAGGACGCGGACGACAAGTTGAACTGGAGCACGTCCGGTGCCAGGCGCCGGAACATCGCCCGGTGGCGCATCAGGCCCGCCAGGTCACGTCGGTCCTCGACCGCCGGCAGGACCATGCGGTCGGTGCCCGGACGGTGGTCCGCGAGCCAGTCGACGACCTCGTCGTCCACGCCGACGACGGTGACGCGGATCGAGGGGGGCAGCGCGCCGAGCACCCGCGACAGGTTGACCTCGGCACCGCCGCGCAACGGGGCGTCCGAGTAGACGACGAGGTGGAACGGCTCGATCGACCGCGGGACGGCAGGGGAGCCGGCGGACGGCGCGCCGGCGCCGTCGGGCTCGGAGGTCGGGCTCACTGGCCGGGGAGCAGCGTGTCGCGCAGGGTCGCCCAGTCCTCGTTCGCGCGGTCGTAGTCATCGGGTCGACCGATGTCGAGCCAGTAGCCGCCGAAGCGGTGCACCCGCGGCGGGGTGCCGGCGGCCATCAGGTCCAGCACCAGCTCGTCGAAGCCGAGCGGCTTCCCGGCGGGGTAGCTGCGCAGCGTCTCGCGTGACGCGGCGTACACGCCCATGGAGACCGAGAAGTGCTCGACGGGCTTCTCCCGGAAGCCGACGATGCGGTCGTCGGTGGGTCCGCCGATGTCGAGCACGCCGAAGTCGATCTTCACCGTCCGGTCGTACGCGGCGACCGTGAGCGGTGCGTCGGCGTCGACGTGTCCCTGCAGCACGGCGCGGTAGTCCAGGTCGGTCAGCACGTCGCCGTTCATCACCAGGAAGTGCTCGGGCAGCTGGTCGAGGTTGCTGACGACCGGGCCCATCGTGCCGAGCGGCTCGTCCTCGGGCCAGTACTCGATCGACAGCCCCCACTGGGACCCGTCACCGCAGTACGCCCGGATCAGCTGGCCCAGGTGCCCGATCGCGATGGTGACGTCGGTGAAGCCGTGGGCGCGCAGCTGGCGCAGCACGATCTCCATGATGGCGAACTCGTCGCCGATGGGGACGAGTGGCTTCGGGAAGGCCGTCGTGTACGGGCGGAGGCGCACGCCGCGACCGCCCGCCAGGATCACCGCATGCATGCGGGACACCCTACCGCTCGCTGAACCCGTTTCACCCAGCTGCGCCGGGCGACGCGGCGACCTCGGCCAGGCGCTCGAGGTCCATCGTCGGTGACCACCCCAGCAGCTCGTGGAGCCGTCCGGGATCGCCGACGACCGCGGGGATGCCGGGTCGCTCGAGCGAGCGGATCGAGACGGGCACGCCGAGTCGCGCCGCGAGGGCCGAGACGATGTCGCCGAAGCGCAGGCCGACGCCCGAGCACACGTTGACGACCGCCGGCACCGACGGCGCCGCGGCCAGGTCGAGCAGGGCCCGGGCGGCGTCGGCCAGCTCGAGGAAGTCGCGGGTGGTGTCCGGCCACCAGACCTCGATCTCGCCGCCGTCGGGTCCGAGCCGCTCGAGCTCGTCGCGCCACTGGCGCAGCGGCGACACCGCCGGGATGGCCGGACCCACCAGGTTGAAGACCCGGGCGGTGACGGCGTCCAGGCCGGCCTCGGCGGCGGCGGTGACCACGTCGGTGCCCTCGGCCTTGGTGGTGGCGTAGTCGCCGACGGGGTGGATGCTGTGCAGCTCGGGGACCGGGTCGGCGCTGCCCGGATCGCCGTACTCGGCCGCGGAGCCGACGTGCACCAGTCGCACACCGGTCGATCCGAGCACCTCGCAGACCCAGCGCACGAAGTCGACGTTCGCGTCGCGCAGGGCGGCCGGGTCGCCCGCGACGCGTCCGCAGGCGTTGACGACCGCCGTGGCACCACGCTCGTCGAGCACCTGGCGCAGCCGCTGCGCTGCGGTGTCGTCGCGCGGGGCGAGCACCGGGTCGAGGGGCGGGTCGAGGACCGTGACCTCGCCACGGCGCGCGGCCTCCGCGGCGATGGCGGAGCCGACCCAGCCGCCGCCGAGCACGAGCACGTGTGACATGGCGAGGCAGTCTGTCAGGCGTCCGGCCGGTCGGCCCCGCCGGCGCCGACCGATGGGGCGTCCAGGCGGTACCAGACCGACTCGACCTGTCGACCGTCGGGCAGGACGTGCGGGGTCGACTCGGACAGGGTCGCGCCGGCGGCGAGGAACGAGCGCACCATCGCCGTGTTCGCCGAATCCGCCCCCATCGTCATCGCCGTCGCGCCGCAGCGCCACGCGAGCGATGCGGCCAGACCGATCGCCTCGGTCGCGAACCCGTGGCCGCGGGCCTCGGGGGCGAGCCAGATGCCGAACCACGCCAGACCCGGCGTGGTGGCGGGCGCGGTGAGCGAGACGACGCCGAGCACGCGGTCGTCCCGGGGGACCGAGACCGCCAGCAACCCCGACGCCCGCAGCAGCGCGGGATCGGCCGCGACGTGTCGGACGTGGGCGGCGTCCTGCTCGGACCAGCCCTGCCAGCGCACGACCTCGTCG
>JAFAFZ010000613.1 GCA_023423215.1 Actinomycetes bacterium | reverse complement strand
GCCCAGGACCCCGCCGCCCATGAGCGGACGCATCAGGCGCAACGGGCGGCGCGGTTCCTGCACCTGGCCGAGACCCCCGACGGCACCCGCCTGACCGGACAGCTGGACCGGATGGCCGGGCACCGGCTGCGCCTCGCCCTGGAGGCGGCGTCGCCGCGGCCGGCGGTCGATGACGACCGCTCCAGCGAGCAGCGCCGCGCCGACGCGCTCGTCGCTCTCGCCGACCACGCCCTGACCCGGCCGGCGAACGACCAGTCCGGCGCCGCCGTCCGACCCCACGTGTCGTTCGTGATGACCGAGGACACCTGGGCCGACCTGCGCCGCACCTGGCGCGACCAGCACACCGACGACGCCACGGACGCCGGTCACTGTGCCGCCGACGCCGTCGCTCACGGCACCGCCCGCAGCCCCGCCGACCACCGCGTTCTCGGGAACGGCGCGAAGAAGGAAGGACCTGAAGTAGCGGGCACGACCGCTGAGGCCGACGACCTCCCGACCGGTGCCGCAGCCGTGGCGCCGCTGGTCCCAGTCGTGACCGAGGAGGGTGTCCCGGTGCCGGTGAGCGAGGTCGCCCGGACGCTGTGCGACTGCTCACTGACCCGGGTGGTGGTCGGAGCGGACTCCGAGCCCTGAACCGCCCCGGGTTCAGTGGAGGCTCGGTTGTGCCGCGCTGAGCGTTTCAGCGACGGGTTTGTGACGGTAGTAGGCCGCTTCGTGCTCGGCGGGTGGGATGTCGCCGAGCTCGGTGTGCAGGCGTCGGTTGTTGAACCAGTCGACCCATTCCAGGGTCGCGATCTCGACGTCGTCGAGGGTGCGCCAGGGGCCGCGGCGGCGGATCAGCTCGGTCTTGAACAGGCCGATCGTGGACTCGGCCAGGGCGTTGTCGTAGGCGTCGCCGACGCTGCCGATCGAGGCGCGCATGCCCAGGGCGGCGAGCCGCTCGGTCAGCGCCAGCGAGACGTACTGAGAGCCGGCATCGGTGTGATGGATCAGGCCGGCGAGGTCGGTGACGCCGGCGCGTCCACGGGCCCAGACGGCCATCTCGAGGGTGTCGGTGACCAGGCTCGCGCGCATGGTCGTGTCGGCCTTCCAGCCCACGATCATCCGGGAGTAGACGTCGATGATGAACGCGACGTAGGCGAAGCCCGCCCAGGTGCGCACGTAGGTGAAGTCCGCCACCCACAGCTGGTTCGGCGCCGAGGCGGTGAACGCGCGGTTGACCAGGTCCCCGGCCCGGGCCCCGTCCTTGCCCGGGATCGTGGTGCGCCGGGCCCGGCCGCGGACCACCCCGTGCAGGCCCGCGGAGCGCATCAGCCGTTCGACGGTGCAGCGCGCGACCGGCCGCCTTTGGCGGTGCAGGTGCTTCCACATCTTCCGGGCCCCGTAGACCCCGTAGTTCGCCTCGTGCTCGGCGGCGATCACCTCGCCCAGCTCCGCATCGGCCACCGACCGCGCCGACGGCGGGCGGGACTTCGCGGCGTAGTACGTGCTCGGGGCGACCTGCAGCTGCCTGCAGATCGGCTCGACCCCGAACTCGGACTTGTGCTCGTCGATGAACTCCACGATCACCGATGTGGGCGGTCGAGCTCCGCCGCGAAGAAAGCCGACGCGCTCCGCAGGATCGCGTTCGCCCGCCGCAGCTCCCGGTTCTCCCGCTCCAGCTCCGCCAAACGCTGCGCGTCGCTCGTCGAGGTCCCGGGCCGCTGCCCAGCATCGACCTCGGCCCGCGCGACCCAGCCCCGCAACGTCTCGGCGCTGATCCCCAGCTGCCCGCCGATCCGCCGGCACGCCGTCGTCAGCGACTCACCCTCCGGCCGCTCCATCACCAGCCGGACCGACCGCTCCCGGACCTCATCCGGATACTTCCTCGGTGCTGCCATGACCCTCATCCTCCGTGGGTTGAGAGCCTCCACGGAACCCGGGGCGGTTCACCCCTCGACCTCGGCCGCACCCAGCGGCTCTACACCGGTGCCCAGCGGCGGGCGGTGATCGTCCGCGACGGCGGGTGCGCGTGGCCGACCTGCGGGGCACCCGCCCGGTGGGGCGAGGTCCACCACATCCGCTGGTGGGACCGCGACACCGGACCCACCAGCGTCACCAACGGCGTCCTGCTCTGCTCCTTCGACCACCACGAGGTCCACCGACGCGACCTCAGGATCCGACGCATCGGCACCGCGCCGCGAGCACCGGGCGACCCCGTCGCCCACGCCGCCTACGAGTTCCGCGACCCCACCGGCACGGTCAACGGCGCGCCCCCGCCGGGCGCCGTCCGACCGAGCAAGCCCACGCCCGCGCCCCCGACGACTCCCGGTGACGAGACAGGGCGCCGTGATGTCGTCCCGAGTTCGAGCCCGATCGTCGACGTGCCGATGCAGCGCCCGAGCGCGGCGGGTGGAGAGAGCCGGACGACGGCCAGGTCCGCTCGATCCCGCGACGGCGCGCCGGGTGTAGGGCCACCGATGGGAGGGTCGCTGTGGTGAGGGCACCGGTCGCACTGCACGGACGCCCGCGGAGCGCAAGCATCGCCGGCCCCACGACACATC
>JAFAFZ010000552.1 GCA_023423215.1 Actinomycetes bacterium | reverse complement strand
CCCCGGGCCCGGCGCGCCCCGGGCGGGGACCCGCCACCGCGGCGCCCGGGGGCGCGAGCGGGGACCACCCGGCTGCTCGCCGAGCTGCACCCGGACGGCGCCGAGGCTTCGGTGCCACCGCTGTTCGTGCGACCCGTGCGCCACCTCGAAGAGGTGCACCGCAGCGCTTCGCGACTGCCCGAGTCGCTGACCCGTCCGCTCGGGCGTCACGTCCGCCGACAGCTCCTGGCGTGCGGCCCGCGTGTGGTCGACGCGGACACGGGCGTCCGCCTCCGCCACGACGACCTCCGTCGCACTGCGGGTGCCGTCACCGGCGATCGGAGCGGGGTCAGCCACCACCGGCCCGACACCCGATCGGACGTCGCATGAGGACGGCGACGGGAACGGCCACACCGCTCGAGCAGATCGAGCGCCTCGTGCAGCGTCGTGCCGCTGAGGTGTCGCTGGACCTCGACTCGGACGACGGCGCCCAGCACCTGCGCTCGCTGATCGAGGGGGCGCTGGACGAGTGGGCCGAGGACCACCGCCGCGGACGTCGTGACACCCCGATGCCCGACCCGCAGGGCGTCGCGGCACGGGCGTTCCGGAACCTGGCCCGCTACGGCCCGCTGACCCCCCTGCTCGAGGACGACGACGTGTGGGAGATCATGATCAACGCGCCGGACGAGATCTTCGTCAGCCGCCACTCGACCGGCAGCCAGTTCCACGACGAGGTCTTCCACGACGACGACCACGTCGCCCGAACGCTGACCAAGCTCCTGGACGACTCGAGCACGTCGCACCGCAAGCTCGACCCGACCGAAGGGCTCCAGGACGCGCAGCTCGACGACGGGGCACGGCTGCACATCGTGCACGGCGACCTGAGCCGCGGCGGGCACCTGATGGTGAACATCCGCAAGTTCACCGGTGTCGCGATCACGCGCCTCGACGAGCTCGTGGCGGGTGGATCGCTGTCGGCGCCCGCCGCCGACTTCCTGGGCGCCGCGGTGCGGGCGCGCCTGTCGATCGTCTTCGCCGGCGCACCCGGCTCGGGCAAGACGACGCTGCTGTCCTGCTGCGCCGCCGAGCTCGATCCGACCCGTCGGGTGGTCGTGGCCGAAGAGGTGTTCGAGGCGGACGTGCCGCTCGCGAACGTGGCCAGCATGCAGACGCGGCCGGCACGTTCGGACCGCGCCGAGGTCGACCTGCGGCGGCTCGTCGCCGGCTTCCTGCGCATGGCGCCCGACGTCGCGATCGTCGGCGAGGTCCGTGACCGGGAAGCGCTCCCGCTCCTGCTCACCCTCTCCTCCGGCGTGACCGGCTACACGACCATCCATGCGGGCTCCTCCCGCAGCGCCCTCACCCGCCTGCGCTTCGTGGCCCAGCTGTCCGACGCGGCGCGTGACCTGCCGCTCACGGCGCTGAACCACCTGGTCAGCGAGGCGATCGATCTGGTCGTGCACACCGAACGTGGACCCGACGGTCCCCGTGTCACGTCGATCCTCGCGGTCGAGGACCTGGTCGCCGGCCCGGAGTCCGTGCAGTTCACGACGACCGAGGTCTTCCATCGAGAGCGCGACGGCGACGAGCTCACCTGGACCGAGCTCGTGCCGATGCGTGCCGGCGAGCGCCTGGAACGACAGGGCCACGACGTACGGCGGCTCTGCGGCGGACGGTCCGCACGATGAGCTCGCTGCTGCTCGCGACGCTCGCCGCGCTGGGCACGTACCTGCTGCTCACGCGCGACCGCCGCGCCGGACGCGGCGAGGGATCGACCCGTCGGGCCACGTCGACCTTCGCGGGACGTGCGCAGGTGATGCTGCACCAGGTCGGCCTCGGCGACCTCGTGCCGTGGCAGTTCCTGGCGGCCTCCGCCACGGTCGGCGTCGCCGCCGCGACCTTGGCCGCTGCGCTGCTCGGCGTCGGACCGTCCGCGGCGCTCATCGGCCTGGCGGCGGGGTGCCTTCCGGCCGCGATCTGGCGTCATCGACGCGCCGAGGCACGTCGAGCCGCACAGGAGGCGTGGCCGCGCATGATCGAGGAGCTCCGGGTGCTGACCGGATCGGTCGGCCGCCCCATTCCGCAGGCGCTGCTCGAGGTGGGTGCGCGTGGGCCGGCAGAGATGCAGCCCGCGTTCCGTGCGGCGCAGCGGGAGTGGGCGCTGAGCACCGACTTCGAGCGCACGGTCGCCGTGCTCACAGATCGGCTGGCCGACCCCACTGCGGACGTCACCTGCGAGACGCTGCTCGTCGCGTCGCAGGTCGGCGGGGATCTGGACGGGCGGCTCGCCGCGCTCGCCGAGGACCGCCGCCAGGACCTGGACGGGCGTCGGGAGGCCCAGGCCAAGCAGGCCGGCGCTCGCTTCGCACGGTGGTTCGTGGTGATCGTGCCGGCCGGCATGGCGCTCGCCGGGCGAGCGTCGGGGACGGCGCGGCGGCCTACCGCACGCCGATGGGGCAGCTGCTGGTGACCGCCGGGCTCGCGCTGGTGGCCGTGTGCTGGTGGTGGGCGAGCCGGATCATGCGGCTCCCCGAGGACGAACGGGTGATGAGGTGACCGCGCTGGTGCTGGCGGCGCTCTGCTGCGTGGGCGTCGGTGCTGCGCTCGTCCTCGACGAGCTGCCGTGGTTCCGCCACCGATCGCTGGTCGACCGGCTCCGCCCGTACGCGGCGGGTGCCGCCCCACGACGTGAGTCGCACGGCGCCGGGTGGTTGGTCGCCGTCCAGCAGGTCCTCGTGCCCGTGGCCAGCGACCTCGGCACCCGGCTGGGACGGCTGCTCGGGATCGAATCGGACCTGGACGCCCGCTTGGCGCGCGCGGGCGATCCGCCGGACACCTCGGCGTTCCGACTCCGCCAGGTCGGCTGGGCCGTCGTGGGCCTCGGGGTGGCGGCGTGCGTCGTCGTCTGGCGCACCCCGCCCGGCCCGGTGGCGATCGTCCTCGTGGTGGGCGGCCCGGTGCTCGGCGCGCTCGCCGTCGAGCAGCGGCTGACGAGCCGGGTCGAGGAGCAGCAACGTCGGCGTCGTGCGGAGCTTCCCGTGGTGGTCGAGCAGCTGGGCATGCTGCTCGGAGCCGGCTACTCGGTGACCGCAGCACTGTCGCGACTGGCCGGTCGTGGATCGGGCGTCATCTCGAGGGACATGTCGATCGTCGTGCAGCGCGTCCGGCACGGCGCCGCCGAGCAGGACGCGCTCGAGGAGTGGGCGGCGATGACGGGCCTCGACGCGGTGCGTCGACTCGTCGCGGTGCTGGCCCTGCACTCCCGCGCCGGCGACCTCGGGTCGCTGGTCGCCGAGGAGGCGCGCCACGAGCGCGCTGCGGCGCACCGGGAGCTGCTCGAGGTCATCGAGCGCCGCGCCCAGCTCGTCTGGATCCCCGTGACGGTCGCGACCCTCGTGCCGGGCCTGATCTTCCTCGCCGTGCCGTTCTACGCGGCCATGTCCAAGGTCACCGGCGGCGGGTGACCGTGACCACCTCGAAGGAGCACCATGCACCGACCCACGACGTCCACCACTCCGGGATCGTCCCGGACCGAGCGCTCGGACCGCTCGGGCCGCTCGGACCGCTCGCTCCGGCGACGGGACGAACACGGCGAGGGGGTCATCTCGACCGCCATCGCCGTGCTCATCATCGCCTTCCTCGGCATCGCGCTCTGGACCGGCTTCGACACGATGATGAACAGCGCGACCGAACGCACCCGGGACCAGGTCGAGCAGATCGGCGGGTGAGGGATCGCCGCTGCCCTCGACGTCCGCGTCGACGGAGCACCCGATGCGACGACCGTGGCAGCGGGCTGCTGAGCGCGGCGATCGGCATCGCCGTCGTCGTGGGCGCGCTCGGACTCACCGTGAACGTGGCGCTCGGACTCTGGACGCGCTCCACCGTGGACGCGGTCGCCTACGACGCGGTGCGGTCCGTGGCGACGGACCCGGCCGCGGCCGGCGAGGCGGTGGCGCCACCCGAGCTGCTGGCGGCCGAAGCAGCGGCGACCGATCGGGCGAGATCGCTCGTCGGCCCGTTCGGCGAGAAGGTCGAGCTCGTCTTCGAGCACCCCTCGGCCG
>JAFAFZ010000544.1 GCA_023423215.1 Actinomycetes bacterium | reverse complement strand
GTGCTCGCCAACGAGGGCAAGTCCAAGGGCATCAAGGTCAACGCCATCGCCCCGGTCGCCAAGACCCGCATGACCGAGGACCTGCTCGGCCCGCTCGGCGACAAGCTCGAGCCCTCCGAGGTCACCCCGACGGTGATCTACCTGGCGCACGAGGACTGCCCGGTCAACGGCGAGGTCTACTCGGTCGCCGGCGGCGTCGTCGCCCGGTACTTCATCGGCCTGACCCCCGGCTGGTACGCCGAGGGCCACAGCGCCGAGGACGTGCGGGACCACTTCGACCAGATCCGCGACGAGACCGGCTACATCGTCCCCGAGGACCCCTCGGGCGAGCTGCAGAAGCTGCTCTCGACGCTCAGCAGCTGAGCACGACGGACCCACGGGTCATCGATCGGAGCCCCGGGCCACGCCCGGGGCTCCGTCGCGTCCGGCCCGACGAGCGAACTCGGCGCGGCAGCACACGCTCGGACATGTGCTTCCCCACCCCGTTCGCCACATGGGCGACGCGTCGCCGGGCGGGCTCCAGCGTCAGGAGCTGACCTTGGGCGGATCCGGGTCGGGATCCACCTCGGGTTCGCCGGTCTGCTCGGGCTCCAGCGTGCGGTCCGGCTCGCTCACCTGGTCGACCTGCACCATCTTGCCGGTGCGCAGGTCGAGCACCTCCTTCTCGGAGGAGTAGCGCAGCTTGATGCGCAGCACCCGCAGCTCGACGAGGTAGTACACGGGCATCGACACCAGGAACGCCGCCAGGATCAGGATTGGTGTTCGGGCGAGCTGCAGGCCGGTCGAGGCGTCCTCGCCGCCGAGCAGGGCGATGAGGATCAGGTACGGCAGCGCGTGCCACACGTAGAGCGTGTAGCTCAGACGGCCGAGCCACCGGAACGGGCCCCAGGACCACAGGCGGGACAGCCACCACTCGCTGCACCGCACCAGGCAGATCAGCATCGCGGCGAACGACAGGGCTCCGAGGGTGTGCCCGAAGCGGAACCAGTACATCGTGTCGAGCATCTGGGGCCGGGTGAACTCCTCCGGGCCCGCGGGGAGGTAGTCGACGTAGGGCCCACCGAGCTTGCGCACCAGCCCGCTCGACAGGTTGAGCATGGCGAACCACACCACCAGCCCGACGGTGCCCGCAGCGAGGATCCAGCGACGCCAGCGCTCGACGCGCTCCTCGGTCAGGTAGGCGTTGAACGAGGCCATCGCGACGCCGAGCATCAACGCGTCGGGCCGCTGCAGGAAGGCCATCCGCACGCCGGCGACCATCCCGCGGTCGTCCTGGAAGAAGCCGGTGTAGGCGAACCAGCGCGCGAGCCCGATGGCGGCGAACGCGACGACCATCAGCAGGCCCAGCTGCATCACCCAGCGGCGGCGCACGCAGAACAGCACGGTGCCGGCGATCACCGCGTAGAACCACTCCTCGACCGACAGGGTCCAGAGGTGCCACATCGTGCGGTGCTCCTGCACGGTGGGCTCGATCACGGACAGCCCGTTCGGGAAGAACAGGTGGTACACGTAGGCCACCGCCGCAGCGGCGTCCTGGCCGACGTAGCGCAGGCTGAGCGCCTCGAAGCCGACGATCGTGGAGATGGTCGAGATGACGAGCCAGACCGCGACGAAGAGCCACAACGAGGGGAACAGGCGGATCGCACGCCGTTGGTAGAACTTCTTCAGGTCGATCGTGCCGGTGGTCCGGGTCTCCTGCAGCAGCAGCGTCGTGATCAGGAAGCCGGAGAGCACGAAGAACGTGTCGACGATCGTGACCCAGGACTCGACGTACTCGAACAGCGCGTGGCCGACGAGCACCATGCACACGCCGATGCCGCGGATGCCGTCGAAGCCGCCGACCATGCCCAGCTTCGGGGCCTTCGAGACGAACACGTCGCGCGACGTGCCCGCCGAGGTCGCGGTCATCGGCGTTCGGGCTCCGGGTCCGCGTCCGGCGTCCCTTCGGAGGCGCTCGGCGACGCGGCGCCCCGCACGGCACCGTCCTGCGAGGCTCCGTCCTGCAAGGCTCCGTCCGGCGCACCGGCCGGCGGCTCACCCTCGACGGCCTCGGCGCTGACGGTGCCGTGGCCCGAGGCGAGGGCCTGCTCGACCGAGATCATCTTCCCGGTGTTCAGGTCGAGCACCTCCTTCTCGGCAGCGAAGCGCAGCTTCACGCGCAGCATGCGCTGCTCGACCCCGTAGAAGATCGGCAGCGACGCCGCCACGGCGATCGCCGCCAGGATCGGCGCCCGCCACTTCTCGCCGAGGACCTCGTTGCCGCCGAGCGCCTCGAGCACGATGAAGTAGAAGAACGTGTGCCAGACGTAGACCGTGTACGACATGCGGCCCAGGAAGCGCAACGGCTTCCACGACAGCATGCGGTTCGCCCACCAGGTGCCGCAGCGGGCCATGGCGAGCATGGCGGGCATGAACGCCAGCGCCGTCACCGTGTGCCCGTACTGGATCCAGAGCTTGCCGCCGTACAGCTCGGGGTCCGCGATCATCGGCGTGTACGGGTACGGCAGCCCCAGCTTGGCCGTCGTGTCGTAGAGGAACTTCGAGGCCGTGAGCATCGAGATGGCGGCGATGACGAGCCCGACGACGCCGACCCGCGGCAGCCAGCGCCGCCAGCGCTCCGGCAGCGGCTCGGGCAGGTGGGCGTTCAGCACCGCCAGCCCGACGCCCCACATGAGCGAGTCGTAGCGGGACAGCCACAGCAGCGACAGGCCACGGGCGGGGATGCTCGAGTTGGTCGGCACACCGCCGTTCCAGGGGCCGGTGTGGCCGGTCCAGCGCTGCCAGCCGATCCACGCGGCCAGGATGCACAGGCCGATGGCCAGCTGGACCATCCAGCGCCGCTTCAGGCACACCAGCACCGTGACGGCGATCACCAGGTAGAACTGCTCCTCGACCGCGAGCGACCAGAACTGGTCGATCGATCGGTGCGAGGCGGCGACCGGGTCGACGTACCCGAGGCCCACCGGGAAGACCAGGTTGTAGATGTAGGTGACGGCCGCGGCGGCGTCCTGGAGCACCCAGACGAGCCGTTCGCTGTCGAACAGCAGGCAGAACACGATCCACGCCAGCAGGCACAGGTACGCGGACGGCAGCAGTCGCACCGCACGACGTGCGTAGAACTTCCGCATGTCGATGCCGTCGTGGTCGCGGTACTCCTGCATCAGGAGCGTCACGATCAGGAACGCGCTCATCACGAAGAAGACGTCGATGATCCCGGCGAACGACGGCGACAGGTCCGAGTACGCGTGGTTGAACAGGACCATCAGGATCCCGATGCCGCGCACGCCGTCGAAGCCGCCGACGAAGCCGAGTCTCGGCGCCCGGGACACGAACCCGGGCGTAGCTGCCCCCTGCCGCGCCATCCGGCGAGAGTACGGGCTGCGCGTCGATCAGGACAACAGAGCAGAAGCTCCCGTCCGCAGCCGGCGGCGACGTGGCAGGGTGTGGCGCCCGGCGTCGCGAGCCGGGCCACGGCCACCGACCCGGAGGGGGATGGATCGATGGACACCGAGGCCTCGTCCGAGCCGTCCGGCGCCTCCGCGCACCCGTGGACGGACCTGGAGCAGTTCCGCCGGTCGGCGGCCGGGTGGCTGGCGGCGCACCGCGGCGAGGCACCCCGGGACTACGGGCCGATCCTGCCGCCGGAGCTGGCGGACGAGGGCCGCGCCTGGCAGCGCACCCTCTTCGACGCCGGCTTCGCGGGGCTGCACTGGCCGACCGAGTACGGCGGTCAGGGCCTGACGCCCGAGCACCACGGCGCCTGGATCACCGAGTGCGCCCTGGCACAGGTGCCGCCGATGCTGAACATGGTCGGCGGCGTGCTCACCGCCGGCGCCCTGCTGGGCTTCGGCACGCCGGAGCAGCGCGCCGAGCACCTGCGACCGATCATCACCGGCGAGCGCATCTGGTGCCAGCTGTTCTCGGAGCCGGACGCCGGATCGGACCTGGCCTCGCTGTCGACGCGCGCGGCGCGCGACGGCGACGGCTACGTGCTGCGTGGCCAGAAGGTCTGGTGCTCGAACGGTCGGGTCGCCGACATGGGCATCTGCCTCGCCCGGACCGACCCGACCGTGCCGAACCACCGCGGCATCTCCTTCTTCCTGCTCGACATGGGCAGCCCGGGGGTCGAGGTCCGACCGCTGCGCCAGATGAACGGCGGGTCCGAGTTCGACGAGGTGCACCTGGACGAGGTGCGCGTGCCCGCTGACGCGCTGCTCGGCGACGAGGGTGCCGGCTGGCAGGTCGCGATGGGCGCGCTGACCAACGAGCGGGGCTACATCGGCGCCTCGAGCATCTCGCTGCAGCGCCGCCTCGACGCCATGCTGGCCCTGGGCGGACGAGGCGGGGACGGCGTCGTTCCGGAGGGCGCCGAGGGCGCTGGTCCGGCGACCGGCGACGTCGAACGGGACGAGCTGGTGCAGCTCTGGAGCCGTGGCACGGCCCTCTGGGCGATGGGTCGGCGCCAGGGTCCGGTCGCGTCGGTGCTGGGCTCGGTCGCCAAGCTCGGCACGTCCGAGCTCGGCTTCGACGTGGCGATGTGGCGCGCCGAGCGCGCCGGTGCGGCGGCGATGCTGTCGGGCGACACGGCCGAGGCGCTGCTGAGCGCCCCCGGCGCACGCATCGCCGGCGGCACCAGCCAGGTGCAGCGCAACATCATCGGCGAGCGGGTGCTCGGCCTGCCCAAGGAGCCCCGGCCGGGGTGACGGGCCTAGCCTGAGGCCATGTCCGGACACGCCCCCCTCCCCCAGCAGGTCGACCCCCGGGACCTGCTCGCGACCGACTCCCTCCTGGACGAGACCGAGCTGCTGCTGCGCGACACGGTGCGTCAGTTCGTGCAGGCGCGCATCGTCCCCGAGGTCGGCGACTGGTTCGACCGGGGCGTGTTCCCGAAGGAGATGGCCAAGGAGTTCGGTGCGCTCGGTCTGCTGGGCATGCACCTGGAGGGCTACGGCTGCGCCGGCACCTCGGCCACCGCGTACGGGTTGGCGTGCACCGAGCTCGAGGCCGGGGACTCGGGCGCCCGCAGCTTCGTGTCGGTCCAGGGCTCGCTGGCGATGTTCCCGATCCACGCCTTCGGTTCCGAGGAGCACAAGCAGCGCTGGCTGCCCGGCATGGCCGCCGGTGAGCTCATCGGCTGCTTCGGGCTGACCGAGCCCGACTCGGGCTCGGACCCGTCCTCGATGCGGACGGTGGCCCGGCGGGACGCCTCGGGCGACTGGGTGCTGGACGGCGCCAAGATGTGGATCACCAACGGCTCGATCGCGGACGTCGCGGTGGTGTGGGCCCGCACCGATCCGGACGGCCCCGACGGCGGCGCCGTGCGCGGCTTCGTCGTGCCGACCGACACCCCCGGCTTCAGCGCCCCCGAGATCCACCGCAAGGTCTCGCTGCGCGCCTCGGTCACCTCCGAGCTCGTGCTCGACGGCGTGCGCCTGCCCGCCGACGCGGTCCTTCCCGGCGTGACCGGCATGCGCGGCCCGCTGTCCTGCCTGAACGAGGCCCGCTTCGGCATCTCGTTCGGCGCGGTCGGCGCCGCACGAGCCTGCTACGAGGCGGCGCTGGACTACTCGCTGGAACGCCAGCAGTTCGACAAGCCGATCGCCTCGTTCCAGCTGACCCAGCGCAAGCTCGTCGACATGGTGGTGAAGGTCCAGCGCGGCACCCTCGTCGCCCTGCACGTGGGACGCATGAAGGACGCCGGCACGCTCGCGACGCCGCAGATCAGCTTCGCCAAGATGGACAACGTGCGCATGGCGCTCGAGGTCGCACGAGAGGCTCGTGGCGTGCTCGGTGCCAACGGCATCACCACCGAGTACCCGGTGATCCGCCACATGAACAACCTGGAGTC
>JAFAFZ010000483.1 GCA_023423215.1 Actinomycetes bacterium | reverse complement strand
GTCCGCACCCTCGGGCACCACGGCGCCGGTCAGGATGCGCACCGCCGTGCCCGGCCCCCCGACCCCCGCCCAGGGGTGCCCGCACGACGAGGTGCCGACGACGCCGCGCGTGGTCGTCCCGTCGGCCAGGTCCGCGACCCGCGCCGCGTACCCGTCCATCGCCGACGAGTCGAAGGGCGGCGCGGCGACCCGTGCGACCAGGGCGGGGCGCAGCACGGCGCCACGTGCCCGGTCGAGGGCGAGCTCGACCTCGTCGAGCGGTTCGACCTCGGCGAGCACCGCTGCGGTCGCGTCGGCCAGGGAGAGCATCGCCGTCACGTCAGCGGTCGGTACCGCAGCTGGAGCACGCCGTTGTCGAAGCGGCGCTCGTCGACCAGCTCCAGGTCGAGCCGTGAGCTGGGCGAGAGCGCCGGCTTGCGGCCGCCGAGCACGATCGGCCACACCCACAGCAGGCACTCGTCGACCAGGCCGGCGTCGAGCGCCTGCGCCGCCAGGGTCGGGCCGCCGATCAGCAGATCACGGGCTGACGTCTCCTTCATCGCCCGCACGGCGTCGAGGTCGAGCTCGGTGACGAGTCGGCTGCGAGCGGTCGGCAGCGAGGTGAGCGTGGTCGAGTGGACGACCTTGTCCGCGGCCGACCACGCCGAGGCGAAGGCGGCGTACCGCTCCGACTGCGCGCCGAGCGACGGGTCGGTCTCCCACACGGCCATCGTCTCGTACATGCGCCGGCCGTACAGGTAGGTCCCGACCGACGCCATCACCTCGGTCGTCGCGGCGAACACGTCCTCGTCCGGCGGCGCCCAGGCGAGCTCCCCGTCCGCGGTCTCGGTCCAGCCGTCGAGCGAGGCGTTCGATGCGAAGATCAGCCGTGCCATGTGGCCGACCGTAGCGGCCGGAGCGTGACCGGCTGTCGGTCGTCCGAGCCAGGGGCGCGGGACGTTACGGTTCCCGCATGGCCAGCTCGCCGTCGACCGAGGTGCAGGTGGGGGAGCGCACGGTCCGGGTCTCGAACCCCGACCGGGTGTACTTCCCCGAGACCGGGGCGACGAAGCTCGACCTGGTCGAGTACTACCTGGCGGTCGGTCCGGGCATCGTCAACGCGCTGCGCGAGCGGCCCTGCATGTTGCACCGCTTCCCGAAGGGCGTCGCCGGCAAGAAGGTCCACCAGAAGCGCGTGCCGAACGGCGCGCCGCCCTGGCTCGAGACGGTGCGCGTGACGTTCCCCCGGTACGGGCTGCACGCGGACGAGCTCTGCGTGACCGAGCTGGCCCAGGTCATCTGGGCGGTGCAGATGTCGACGGTCGAGTTCCACCCCTGGAACTCCCGGCGTGCGGACGTCGAACGTCCCGACGAGTGGCGCATCGACCTGGACCCGATGCCCGAGTGCCCCTTCGACCGGGTGCGGCGCGTCGCCCACGTCGCGCACGAGGTGCTCGACGAGCTGGGCGCCACCGGGTTCCCCAAGACCTCGGGCGGCCACGGCCTGCACGTCTACGTGCGCATCGAACCCGAGCACTCGTTCACCGACCTGCGCCGCGCCGCGCTGGCGTTCGCGAGGGAGGTCGAGCGGCGGGCGCCCGAGGACGTGACCACGGCCTGGTGGCGCAAGGACCGCGACCCGGCGGCGCTGTTCGTCGACTTCAACCAGAACGCACGCGACCACACGATGGCGGCCGCCTACTCGGTGCGCGGCACGCCCCGGGCGACCGTCTCGACGCCGATCCGCTGGGACGAGGTCGACGACGTCGAGCCCGACGACCTGACGATGCGCACGGTGCCCGCCCGGTTCGCCGAGCTGGGCGACCTGCACGCAGGCATCGACGACGCGATCTTCCGCATCGACGCGCTGCTCGAGTGGGCCGACCGCGACGAGGCGGCCGGCGAGGTCGTGCCCGACGAACCCGAGGAGTCCGCGCCCGACGACGGTTGAGGCCGCCGACGCCTGGGACCGGCCGCTCGGGTCGCGGCGTTAGCGTCGGCCCATGGCCACTGCGTTCGACACCCACGAGGTCACCAACCAGCCCCCGCCGCTCGTCGACCACGACGTCTTCGGCACCGATCGGGCGCTGGCCGAGGCGCTGGTGCGAGAGGGCGCGGCGTGGGCCGAGCCCGAGCTGCACCAGCTCGGCGAGCTGGCGGGGCGGCCCGAGTCCCAGGAGTGGGGACGTCAGGCGAACACGCACCCGCCGGTGCTGCGCACCCACGACCGCTACGGGAACCGGCTCGACGTCGTCGAGTACCACCCCGCGTACCACCAGCTCATGTCGGTCTCGGTCCGCCACGGACTGCACGCCGCGCCGTGGGCCGAGCAGCGAGCCGGTGCCCACGTCGCACGCGCGGCGAAGGTGATCACCTGGTACCAGGTCGACGGTGGGCACATCTGTCCGATCTCGATGACCTACTCGGTCGTCCCGGCGCTGCGGCACCAGCCGGACCTGGCAGCCGAGTGGGAGCCCCGCATCTGCTCGGACACGTACGACCCGTCCAACCGCCCGGCCGCCGAGAAGGCGGGCGCCACCTTCGGCATGGCCATGACCGAGAAGCAGGGCGGCTCCGACGTGCGGGCCAACCGCACGAGCGCCGAGCCGACCGCGACGCCCCTCGGCTCGCCCGGCGGCGGCGAGTTCCTGCTGACGGGCCACAAGTGGTTCTGCTCGGCGCCGATGTCGGACGGCTTCCTCATGCTGGCGGTCGCTCCGGGCGGGCTGTCGTGCTTCCTGGTGCCGCGATGGCGCCCGGACGGGACCCGCAACCCGATCCGCATCCAGCGCCTGAAGGACAAGCTGGGCGACCGGTCGAACGCGTCGAGCGAGATCGAGCTCCTGGACACCTGGGGCGTGCTCGTCGGGGACGAGGGCCGAGGCGTGCGCACGATCATCGAGATGGTCGGCCACACACGCCTGGACTGCGTGCTGGGTTCGACGGCGATCATGCGCCAGGGCGTCGCGCAGGCGACCTGGCACACGCACCACCGAGCCGCGTTCGGTCGGGAGCTGGACCAGCAGCCGCTGATGCAGAACGTGCTCGCCGACCTGGCGCTCGAGTCCGAGGCGGCGACCGCCGCCGCGCTGCGCCTCGCCCGCTCGTTCGACGCCGATCCCGCGGACGAGCACGAGCAGCTGCTGAAGCGGCTGCTCACCCCGGTCGTGAAGTACTGGACCTGCAAGCGTGCGCCGCAGCACGCGGCCGAGGCGCTCGAGTGCCTGGGCGGGGTCGGCTACGTCGAGGAGACGGACCTGCCGCGGCTGTTCCGGCAGAGCCCGCTGAACGGGGTGTGGGAGGGGTCCGGCAACGTCATCTGCCTGGACGTGCTGCGGGCCATCGCGCGCGAGCCCCGTGCCCTGGACGCGTACTGGGCCGAGGTGGACCTGGCCGCCGGCGGGGACGGGCGGCTGGACGCCGCCGCCCGGGCGCTGCGGGACGAGCTGACCGCGCTCGAGGACGTCGAGCTGCGCGCACGCGCGCTGGTCGAACGGCTGGCGTTGGTGTTCCAGGCGTCGCTGCTCGTCCAGCACGCACCGACGCCGGTGGCGGACGCGTTCTGCGCGTCGCGGCTGGGCGACCGCTCGGGCCGGGCCTTCGGCGCACTGCCGTCCGGGCTGGACCTGGCCGCCGTCATCGACCGCGCGCTCCCCGCCGCCTGACCGTCGGCCGGGTGTGCCGGGCGCTCAGGCCGGCGCTCAGAGCTCCTTGATCACCCGTGCGGGGTTGCCGACCGCGACGACGTCCGCGGGCAGGTCCCTGGTGACGACGGCGCCGGCGCCGACGACGGTGTTGTCGCCGATCGTCACGCCCGGCAGCACGATCGCGCCGCCGCCGAGCCACACGTTGTCGCCGATCGTGATCGGCTCGGCGGCCTCCCACTTGTCGCGACGCAGCTGGGGATCGAGGGGATGCGTCGGCGTCAGCAGCTGCACGTTCGGCCCGATCTGCACGTCGTCGCCGATCGTGATGCGTGCGACGTCGAGCGCGACGAGACCGAAGTTCACGAAGCTGCCGGCACCGATCGTGATCTGGAACCCGTAGTCGACGTGGAGGGGTGGGCGGACCTCGCTCAGCTCGCCGATGCCGCCGAGCAGCTCGCTCAGCAGCGTGCGGCGCTCGGCGTCGGCCGCCTCGCCCGCGCCGGTCGCGTTGAAGCGGACCTGCAGCTCACGGGCCCGCTGGGCCGCGGCGAAGATCCGCTCGTCGAGCGCGACGTAGAGGTCGCCGTCGAGCATGCGCTGGTACTGGCTGCGGCCGTCGGGCTCGGTGCCCGTGGCCTCGTCGGCGGAGCGGTCGTCCATGGGCGGCGACCGTACCGTCCACGGCCCACCGCGCTGCCGCGAGTGCTTCGCCCACCGTCCGCACGCGCCAGACTGGGGTGATGGACGCGCCGGAGACCGTGGTCGATGCCCTGCAGCTGCTGAAGTCGGAGGGCTACGAGATCGAGTTCGACCTCGTCGACGGCATGCTCCAGTGCGACCTGGACGACCAGCACTGCCCGGCGGGTGAGGCAGTGGTCGAGCGGCTGTTCCGCTTCGAGGGCCCGAGCGATCCCGGCGACGAGATGGTCGTGTTCGGGCTGCGCGACCCCGTCTCGGGTCGGCGGGGCGTGCTGGCCTCGGCCTTCGGCCCGTCGGCCGACCCCGAGATCCTGGACCACCTCGTCGGGCTCTCGACGCGGTTCCAGGGTCGCTGAACCCGGCGCTGCGCACGTCCCGCCGAACCGGCTCGTCCCGGAGCACGCCGGTCGACGTGCCCGTGTCGGTTGGTGACAGAGTGGCCCGGTGAGCGACGCGCCGGCGGACCCGACCCGCGCGGGACTGCTCATCTCGCTGGCGGTCGGCATCGTCGGCGTCACCTTCGGCGTGCTCGCACGAGCGGCCGGGCTGTCGCTGGCGCAGTGCGCCGCCATGTCCCTGCTGGTGTTCACGGGCGCCTCGCAGTTCGCCGCGGTCGGCGTGGTCGCCGCAGGGGGCAGCACCGCCGCCGCGCTGGGCGCCGCGGCGCTGCTGGCGGCGCGCAACGTGCTCTACGGGCCGGTGGTGGCGCGCTGGTTGCACGGACCTCGCTGGCAGCGGCTGCTGCTGGCCCAGGTCGTGATCGACGAGTCCGCCGGCGTCGGCGCCGCGCAGCCCGACGAGGCGAGCGCACGACGCGGGTTCGTCGTCACCGGGGTCGGCGTGTTCGTCGCGTGGAACCTGGGCACGATCGGCGGAGCGCTGGCCGGCGACGTCATCGGGGACCCGGCACGCTTCGGTCTCGACGTGGCGTTCCCCGCCTGCTTCCTGGCGCTGCTCGGGCCCCACCTGCGTGCGCTGCCGGGCCGCGTCGCCGCCCTTCTGGGCGCCGGCTTCGCGCTGGTGGCGGTGCCGTTCGTGCCGATCGGCGTGCCGATCCTGCTCAGCGCGCTGGCGGTGCTGCCGGCCGCACGGGTGCAGCGCCGTGTCGCGCCGCAGGGATCGCCGGAGCCGCAGGAGCCGCCGGAGCCGACCGGGGACGGTGCTCCGTGAGCTGGACGCAGATCCTGCTGCTGGCGGCGGTCGCGTACGCCTTCAAGGTGGTCGGCCTGGTCGTGCTGGGCGGGCGTGAGCTGCGCGGCGCCGCGCTGTCGGCGGTGTCGCTGCTGCCGCCGGCGCTGCTGGCCGGGTTGGTGGCGGTGCAGACCTTCGCCGTCGGCCGTTCGCTCGAGGTCGATGCGCGCGCCGTCGGCGT
>JAFAFZ010000638.1 GCA_023423215.1 Actinomycetes bacterium | reverse complement strand
CTCGACGACGACCACGCGCCCCGGCGGCTCCTCACCGACGACGACGACGGCGGCGCCGGCGCCGACCTCACCTCCCGACACCTCGCCGTCCGACGGCGGAGGCGGCGGTGGTGGAAACGGCGGTGGCAACGGCGGCGGCAACGGCGGAGGCGGTGGCGGCGGGAACGCCGGCGGTGGTGGTGGCGGGGACGGGGGCGACTGACCCCGCCCGCTCGCACCGTCCCGGTCGTCCGGGACGGTTGTCGCCCGAGCGGTAGGGTGCACGCCGTGGCTTCCCTGGACGACCTGCTCGCGGTGCAGCTGCTCGACACGCGGATCGACCAGCTGCGGCACCAGCGTGCGACGCTGCCCCAACGTGCGGCCCTGAAGGATCTGGCCACCGAGCTCGGCGTCGCGCAGGCGGCGGTCGACGAGCGTGCCGTGGTGCTCATGGGTCGCCGGTCCACCCAGAAGGAGGCCGAGGACCACGCCTCGCTGCTCGAGGACAAGGCCGCCGAGGTCGACCGGTCGCTCTACGACGGCTCCGTCACCTCGCACAAGGAGCTCGAGTCGCTCCAGGCCGAGCACCGTCAGCTCAAAGAGCACCAGGCGCAGTTCGAGGACCAGGCGCTCGAGCTGATGGAGCAGGCCGAGCCGGTCGAGGCCGAGCGGGACGACCGCCAGGTGGCGGTCGACGCGCTCCTGACCCGGCGCACCGAGCTCGAGGCCGAGCTCGCCGTCGTAGAGGCCGAGGTGGACGTGCAGCTCGAGCAGCTGACCGGGGAACGTGCGGCAGCGGTCGCTCCGGTGCCGGACGACCTCGTCACGCTGTACGAGTCGCTGCGCACCCGCCTGGGTGGCGTCGCCGTGGCGAAGCTCTCCGGTGCCCGCTGCGAGGGCTGCCACCTCGAGATCCCCTCGGCCGAGCTGGAGCAGGTGCGTCGTGCCCCGGCCGACGAGGCGGTGCACTGCCCGGAGTGCGGCCGACTCCTGGTGCGCTGAGCGGTCGGTGACGCACGAGTGCTGATCTGGTTCGCGACGCTCAGCATCGTCCTGACGTGGGCGGTGTTCCAGAGCCCCGCCATCGACTACCGCCTGGTCGCCCTAGGTGCCGTCCTGCCCGTGGTCGAGGTGCCCTTCGGAGCCGGACCGCTGCACTCGCTGTTCGCCCCGACGTTCGTGCTGGCCGTCGTCATGCTGGTCACGCAACGCCGACGCCTGGTGCGCCGCCGATGGCTGGGTCTGCCGATCGGCATGTACCTCCACCTGGTGCTCGACCTGGCGTTCACCCGGACGCAGACCTTCTGGTGGCCGTTCCTCGGGCTCGAGTTCAGCAGCGGACCCGCCCCGGAGCTGGACCGTGGCGTCGTGAGCATCCTGATGGAGCTCGTCGGCATCGCCGTCGGCGTGTGGGCCTACGGCCGCTTCGGCCTGGACGACCCGGACCGCCGGTCCCGGTTCCTGCGGACCGGTCAGCTGGACCGGGCGGTGATGGGACCGTCGGGGCGAGGCGCGTGACCGCGGCCGTGCACGTCGAACGACCGCTGCTGCTGGTGCGCCACGGCCGCACCGCGGCGAACGCGAGCGGTCTGCTGCTCGGACGGCACGACCCGCCGCTCGACGAGCGCGGTGGACGCGACGCTGCTGCGCTCGGACGGACCATCGCCTCCGGTCGCTTCGGTCCGATCGCCGCGGTGGTCACCAGCCCGCTGCGGCGCACCTGCCAGACCGGCGACGCCATCCGTGCAGCCCTGGACGAGCAGGGCGGCTCCGATGCCGGAGTGGACGAGCTGCCGCGCCTGGATGCGATCGACGACCGGCTGGTCGAGCTCGACTACGGCGACTTCGACGGCGTCGCCATCAGCGACGTCGACGCCGAGACGTGGCGACGCTGGCGGTCCGATCCGACCTTCGCGCCACCCGGCGGTGAGTCCCTCGCCGAGCTCGGGGTGCGGGTGCGGGCGGCGTGCCTCGACTGGTGCGCCGCCGAGGTGCCGGCCGGGACGATCGTGCTGGTCTCGCACGTCTCGCCCATCAAGGCGGCGGTCGCCTGGGCGCTCGGCGTCGGCGACGAGGTGGCCTGGCGCACGCACCTGGACACGGCCTCGATCAGCAGGATCGTCGAGCGGCACGGGACCCCGTCGCTGACGTCGTTCAACGACACCGGCCACCTCCTGGGGGAGTGACCGGTGCCGTCGAGGGCCGCCGAAGGCCGTCGACCGCCGCTGATGACCGTCGAGGCTCAGAGCGAGATCGTGGGGACCTGCGCGGCGATCGAGAGCCGGTACTCGCCGGTCGTCGCGTCGTAGCCGAGCTGCACGTGCCGCTCCCGGCGGATCGCCCCCGTCGACACGGCCGGCAGCAGGTGCGGCACGCGGGCGGCGAGCAGCTCGGACATCGGTGCCGGCGGCACGTCGAGCTCGGGGATGGAGGGGAGGAGTGCAGCGGTGGCGGGCATGTCCATGGTGACGGCAGGTCCGCAGCGGCGCTGGAGCGCGGCGGGCCGCCCGGCTCAACAGGACGATCCGACGGGCCCGGGCCGGCGTCGCAAGGTCCCGGTCGAGGTGCCCGGAGGTCCCGGCCACGCTGCCCGGAGGTCCCGCAGCGACGGTCCGATCGGCCTGTCCGGCGGCTCGTCGCGCTGGGTCGAGCGGCTCACGCGCGGCGCGGCGGGACCGGTCGGAGGGGGCGTTCGGCGTCGTCCGGCGGCGTGCGGGGGCTGATTGAGGAAACGTCACCGCAGGCCTCTAGCGTGAGCCTCATGGATCTTCTCGACGAGGAGTCGCATCGACTCCTGCTGTGGGCCGTGCGGCTGTTCGAGGTCGGAGGCACGCCGACGCGCAAGGAGCTCCGCCGCCTGTCCGAGCCG
>JAFAFZ010000225.1 GCA_023423215.1 Actinomycetes bacterium | reverse complement strand
GCGCTGCACGAGGCACCGAACGGGGCGAACGCCCGCTACCAGGACATGATCGGACGCCTCGCGGTCGAGACCCAGGCGGCCGATCGACGGGTCCTGATCCAGGACGAGGTCGCCCGTCAGGCCGACGACGCACGCCTCTCGGTCTCGGGCGTGAACCTGGACGAGGAGCTCGCCTCGCTGATCACCTCGCAGCGCGCCTACGAGGCCGCGGCGCGACTGCTCACGACGGTCGACTCGACGCTCGACACGCTGATCAACCGCACCGGGCTGGTGGGACGATGAACCGCATCACGCAGACCTCGTCGAGCCGGGCGATGCTGGCCGACCTCATGTCGGCCAACCGGGCGATGGTCCGGGCGCAGGAGCGGCTCAGCTCGCAGAAGGAGCTGTCCCGCGCCTCGGACGGTCCCGCCCGTGCGCTCGCGGCGCTGGACAACCGTGCGGCGCTGCGTCGTTCCGAGCAGTTCCAGCGCAACGCCAGCGACGCCCGCGGCTGGATGGTCGCCGGCGACACGGCGCTCACCGCGAGCGTCTCCGAGATGAACCACGCGCGTACGCTGATCCTCAGCGCCGTGTCCGGCGCGTCCGACCCGAACGCCCTCAAGGCGATCGCCGCCGAGGTGCGCACCGTGCGCGAGAGCATGCTGCAGCTCGCGAACGCGGACCACCTGGGCCGACCGATCTTCTCGGGAACCGCGGACACGACCAAGGCCTTCGACGCCACCGGCAACTACCTGGGCGATGCCGGCACCGTGCAGCGGCCCGTCGCCCCGTCGGTCACGCTCCAGGTGAACCGCAACGGCGAGGACGTGTTCGGCACCACCAACGCGGTGGCGATGGACGGCAACGTGTTCCAGATGCTCGACGCGATCGCCGCGGCGATCGAGAGCGGGGACCCGGCTGCCATGGCAACTGGGATCGAGCGCCTCGACGTGGCGGTCGATCGCATCGAGACGGCACAGGTGGAGCTCGGCGCACGGGCCCGTCAGGTCGAGGACGTGATGGCACGCAACGAGATCTCCGACATCGACCGACGCACGGCCCTGGCCGAGGCCGAGGACGTGGACGTCGCACAGGCGCTCATCGAGGTCCGCGCCAAGGAGTTCAGCTACCAGGCCGCCCTGAGCGCGTCGGCCAAGGTGCTGCAGACGTCGCTGCTCGACTTCCTGCGCTGAGCGGACCGTCCGCACCCCACGACGACCGGCACGAGCCGGGTGCACCCCCGCCGACCCTCGGCGAGGGTGCACCCGGCTCGCTGCGTTCTCGGGACGTCGCCGCCGCGGAGGTGGGCCGTCCGGCTCGTCCGGGAGAACAATGTTCACGGATCCTCACCGCAACCATGTGCGCGCCGATGACCGGGACATGAAGCACTGGTCCATTCAACGCAAGCTGGGGATGTCGTTCGGTGGCCTGGTGGCCGCGGTCGCGATCGGCCTGGCCTTCATCTTCACGGCTGCCAACAGCACGAAGCAGCACAGCAAGGAAGCCGAGACCGAGGGACTGCCCTTCCTGGCCGCCATCTCGGGTGCGAACTCGCTGGTCGAGGCGACCTCGAACGACGAGCGCGGCTACCTGCTCAGCGGCAACATGGAGCTGCACGACAAGACCTTCTCCCAGGCCGCCGGCATCAAGGCCAGCCTCGAGGACGCCATCCCGTTGGCGACCGAGGCGCAGAAGGCCCAGATCGAGCAGGTGATCCCCCAGGTCGAGGCCTGGATGGCGATCGTCGAGGAGGAGTTCGCACTCTGGTCCCAGAGCCCGGAGCAGGCCGCGTACATGGCGATGGGTCCGTCGCGTGACGCCCGTCTGGCGTTCCAGGCGGACCTCGAGGAGCTGAGCGCGCAGGGTCTGGCCTCGTTCAACGAGGACCTGAAGATCATCGAGAACGACTCCGGTCGTACGACGCTGCTGATCGTGGCCGTCGCCCTCGTCGTGGTCGCGCTGTCGGTCCTGGTGGTGCGCCTGCTGCGCTCGACCACCCGTGCCCTCACGGAGCAGGCCGAGGCGATGGGCGTTGCGTCGGGTGATCTGGCCTCGGTGAGCGCCCAGCTCGGCGCCGCCGCCGAAGAGACCGCCACCCAGTCCAACGTCGTCGCCTCCGCCTCCGAGGAGGTCTCCTCCAGCATGCAGACTGCGTCGGCCGCCGTCGAGGAGATGACCGCCTCCATCCGGGAGATCGCCTCGACGACGACCAACGCGTCCCAGATCGCCGGACGCGCCGTCACCATGTCGGACGAGACCAGCCAGATCGTCGGCAAGCTCGGCGTCTCCAGCGCCGAGATCTCCGAAGTCGTCCGGCTCATCAGCTCCGTCGCCGAGCAGACGAACCTCCTCGCCCTCAACGCCACCATCGAAGCGGCACGAGCCGGAGAAGCCGGCAAGGGCTTCGCCGTCGTCGCCAACGAGGTCAAGGAGCTCGCCAAGCAGACCGCCGCCGCCACCGAGGAGATCTCCTCCAAGATCCACCAGATCCAGGACGACACCACGGCCTCGGTCGACGCGATCGCCGGCATCACCGACATCATCAGCCAGATCGCCGAGTCCCAGACCACCATCGCCTCGGCCATCGAGGAACAGACCGTCACCACGTCCGAGATCGGCCGCAACATCGCGGACGCCGCACGCGGCTCCGGCGAGATCGCCGCCAACGTCCTCGGCGTCGCCCGCGCCGCCGAAGAGACCGCACGCGGCGCCGCCGCCGTCAAGGGGGCCGCCGCCTCCATCGACGACAGCGCCTCCACTCTCCAGGGCCTCGTCGGCCTGGGTGGCGACGCCCCGCGGCCCGGTGCCTCGGCGCCCGGCGGCAGCGTGCCCCAGCCGGTCCCGTCGTTCGCCTGACGCCCGTCGCACCGATCACGGAACGGACACCGCACACCATGATGGATGGTTTCGACGAGATCATCGGCGAGTTCCTCGTCGAGAGCCGCGAGAACCTGGACCGGCTCGACCTCGAGTTCATCGAGCTCGAGTCGGCGCCCGGGTCCCGTGAGCTCCTGGCGAGCATCTTCCGGACGATCCACACGATCAAGGGCACGGCCGGCTTCCTCGGCCTGGACCGCCTCGAGGCCGTGAGCCACGTCGGCGAGAGCCTGCTGTCCAAGCTGCGCGACGGCGTGCTCACGACGACGCCCGAGATGGTCAGCGCCCTGCTGGGCATGGTGGACGCCATCCGCGAGATGCTCGACGTCGTCGAGGCGACCGGCAGCGACGGCTCGGAGCCCTACGCCGAGCTGACCGCCACCCTGCAGGCCCACATCGACGGCACGGTGCCCCCCGCCCCCGCCGAGGAGACGGTCGTTGTCGAGGAGACGGTCGCCGCCGAGGAGACGGTCGTTGTCGAGGAGACGGTCGTTGTCGAGGAGCCGGCCGCCATCGAGCCGGTCGGCGAGATCGAGGCGCCTGCGCCGACGATCGCTCCGGTCGAGACCATCGCTCCGGTGGAGACCGTCGCTCGGGTCGAAGCCCCGCCGTCGGCCGACGCCGCGGACCAGGAGCCGGCAGCCGGTGTGCACGCCCCGGCCACCGGCGACACCTCGATCCGCGTCGACGTGCGCCTGCTGGACCAGCTGATGAACCTGGTCGGTGAGCTGGTGCTCGCCCGCAACCAGATCCTGCAGTACACCTCGCTCCACCAGGACCCGACCTTCGTCAACTCCTCCCAGCAGCTCAACCTGATCACGACCGAGCTGCAGGAAGGTGTGATGAAGACCCGGATGCAGCCGATCGGCAACATCTGGTCGAAGTTCCCCCGCGTCGTGCGCGAGCTGGCGATCGCCTGCGAGAAGCAGGTGCGTATCGACATGGAGGGCGAGGAGACCGAGCTCGACAAGACGATCCTCGAGGCCATCAAGGACCCGCTCACCCACGTGGT
>JAFAFZ010000112.1 GCA_023423215.1 Actinomycetes bacterium | reverse complement strand
CGTCGACCGGCTCGACCTCCTTGCGCAGGGCGGCCAGCGACCGGCGGCGCAGCCGTCGCAGCACCTCGGCGTCGACCCACTCGGACTCGCGCCCGCCCGGCCGGAACTCGCCCGAGACCAGCCGGCCCGTGCCGACGAGCTCGGTCAGCGAGAGCCGGGCGACCTCGTGCGAGATGCCGAGGCGAGCGGCGAGCTGGCCGACGGTGAAGGGACCGTGGGTGCGGGCGTAGCGCTCGACCAGGTCCCGGAGCGCGTGGTCCGCCGGCTCGGTGAAGGCGGCCGGAAGGCCGACCGGGATGGCGACCCCGAGCGCGTCGCGCAGGCGCGCCGCGTCCTCGGCGGCGGCCAGGCGCCGCTCGCCCGCGATGCCCACCTCGATGATGCGACGCCGCTCGAGCAGCTCGGCGACGCGTGGCTCGACCGCCTCGTGCGAGGCCGGTGCGCTGCGGGCGACGACCTCGTCGACGGTCAGCGGGCCGAGCACGCGCAGCAGGTCGTGCAGCTCGTCCGCGTCGCGCGCGGCCCGTTCCGGGGTCAGGCGCTGCAGCTCGGCCTCGACCTCGTCGACGACCTCGGCGTCGAGCAGGGAGCGCAGCTCCTCCGCGCCGAGCAGGTCGCGCAGCAGCTCGCGGTCGAGCGCCAGCGCAGCGGCACGACGCTCGGCCAGCGGTGCGTCGCCCTCGTACATGAAGACCGCGATCCAGCCGAACAGCAGCGAGCGGGCGAACGGCGACGCCAGCGGCGTCTCGACCTCGATCACGCGGATGCGGCGACTGCGCACCTCGGTCAGGACCCGGCGCAGCGCGGGCAGGTCGAACACGTCGTTGCAGCACTCGCGCGTCGTCTCGAGCAGGATCGGGAAGCCCGGGTAGCGCGACGCCACCGCCAGCAGGTCGGCGGCACGCTGGCGTTGCTGCCACAGCGGGGTGCGCTGGTCGGGCCGGCGGCGCGGCAGCAGCAGGGCGCGGGCGGCGGCCTCTCGGAACCGGGCGGCGAAGGCGGCGGTGCCGGGGAGCGCCGCGACGACCTCGCCCTCGACCTCGTCCGGGTCGGGCAGCAGCAGCTCGAGCGGCAGGTCCTGCGCGGCCTCGGGCAGCCGGACGACGATGCCGTCGTCGGACCAGAGCACCTCGACCCCGACCCCGGCGACGTCCTCGCCGCCACGGAAGTGCTCGTCGAGGCGCGTGCGGATGATCGTGGCCCAGGGCGCGTGCACACGTGCGCCGAAGGGCGAGTGCAGGCAGACCCGCCAGTCGCCGATCTCGTCGCGGAAGCGCTCGACCACCAGCGTGCGGTCGTCGGGCACCGCGCCGGTCGCCTCGGCCTGCTCGTCCAGGTACGCGAGCAGGTTCGACGCGGCGCGCTCGTCCAGCGCGTGGCGCTCCCGCAGCACGGTGGCCGCCTCGTCGGCCGGGAGGGACCGGACGCTGCGCACGAACTCGCCCATCGCCCGGCCGAGCTCGGCCTCTCGACCCGGGCCGTCGCCGTGCCAGAACGGCATCTTGCCGGGCTGCCCCGGCGCCGGCGTGACGACGACGCGCTCGAAGGTGATGTCCTCGATGCGCCAGGTCGAGGCGCCCAGCAGGAAGGTCTCGCCGACGCGCGACTCGTAGACCATCTCCTCGTCGAGCTCGCCGACGCGGGCGCCGTCGGGGAGGAACACCCCGTAGAGCCCGCGGTCCGGGATGGTGCCACCCGAGGTGACCGCCAGGCGCTGGGCGCCGGCGCGCCCGCGCACGGTGCCCTCGATGCGGTCCCAGACGACGCGGGGCCGCAGCTCGGCGAACTCCTCCGCCGGGTAGCGGCCGGCCAGCAGGTCGAGGGTGTTCTCGAACAGCTCGCGCGAGAGCCCCGTGAAGTTGGCGGCGCCGCGGCACAGGTCGAACAGCGCGTCGACCGTCCACTCGTCCAGGGCGCACGCGGCGACCACCTGCTGGGCCAGCACGTCGAGCGGGTTCGACGGCACCCGCGTGTGCTCGATCAGGCCGTCGTGCATGCGCTGCACCACCACCGCCGCCTCGAGCAGGTCGGCACGGTGCTTGGGGAAGATGCGTCCACGGCTGGGCGCACCGACCTGGTGGCCCGCGCGGCCGATGCGCTGCAGGCCCGACGCGACGGAACCGGGCGACTCGACCTGCACCACCAGGTCGACCGCGCCCATGTCGATGCCGAGCTCGAGCGAGCTGGTGGCGACGAGGCCACGCAGGTCACCCCGCTTGAGCTCGTCCTCGATCATCAGCCGCCGTTCGCGGGACAGCGATCCGTGGTGGGCCTTGACGAGCTCGTGCCCCTCGGCCGCCGCGGTGCCCATCGACTCGGACCCCAGGTAGCGCGGCTCGGGCGGCAGCTCGCCGTCGCCCTCGGCGTCGGCCTGCTGCTCGGCCGCCAGCTCGTTGAGGCGGCTGGCCAGGCGCTCAGCCAGGCGACGGGCGTTCACGAAGACCAGGGTCGAGTGGTGGTCCTCGACCAGCGACAGCAGCTCGGGGTGCATCGACGGCCAGATGGAGCGCCGCTGCACGTTCGGCAGCTGCGCCGGGTCCTGGTCGGGTGCGGCGACGGCCTCGCCCATCGCCCCCATGTCCTCGACGGGGACGATGACCTCGATGTCGAGCTCCTTGCGCATGCCGGCGTCGACGATGCGCACCGGCCGCGGCACCGGCGTGCCCGACGTGGCCTCGGCACCCCCCAGGAAGCCGGCGACGACCTCGAGGGGGCGCTGGGTGGCCGAGAGCCCGATGCGCTGCACCCCGTCGCGCGGCTGGCCGGCGTCCTGCGCGCGGGTGCGCACCAGGTGGTCCAGCCGCTCGAGCGTGAGCGACAGG
>JAFAFZ010000100.1 GCA_023423215.1 Actinomycetes bacterium | reverse complement strand
CGGTGGGGAGGTCATGGGAGGGGACGGGATGCGGTCGACGCGGCGCCGGGACGCGCACGACCCATCGTCGCAGGGCGACGCAGTGGTGGTCGTTCGCCCGGGCCGTCCGGTTCCGCGTCGCTTGCGGTCGCCGCACCCCGCGGCGAGCATGTCCGTCGTCGTGCGGGGGCGGACGCCGCTGCCAGAGGAGGACCGCGGTGAGCACCGAGCACGGAGCCGACGAGGGGGACGGGGTGCTCGTGGACCTGCTCGACGACGCCCGTCGCAGCGGCGACCTCGAGGGCGCGGCCGCGGTGCTGAGCGACGCGCTGGTGACGGTCCCGCGGGTGTTCCCCCGTGAGCTGCCCCTGACCCGGCGTCGCGACGTCGCCCGGCGCGCCCGCCAGATCGCCCTCGTCACGACCCGGAACTTCGCTCCGCTCGCCGTGCGAACCGCGCTCACGCGCCACCTGGTGCCGGACGCGTACGCGAAGCCGCTGCGCCGCACGTTCGAGGACCTGGGCGCGACGTTCATGAAGTTCGGCCAGCTCATCGGCTCGTCGCCCGGCATGTTCGGCGACGCGGTGGCCGGCGAGTTCCGCTCGTGCTTGGACACCGGTGCGGCGGTGCCCTTCGACGAGGTGCGCCGGGCGGTCGAGGCCGACCTCGGCATGCCGCTCGACGAGGCGTTCTGGAGCTTCTCGGAGACGCCGATCGGGCAGGCCTCGATCTCGGTCGTGCACAAGGCCACGACCCGCGACGGCCGGCGCGTGGCGGTCAAGGTCCTGCGGCCCGGCATCGAGCACCAGGTCGCGACCGACCTGGACCTGTTCCAGCCGCTGCTCGAGCTCGTCGCCAAGCAGACCGGCGAGTACGCGGCGGGCCAGCTGCTCGCCATGTTCCAGGGCTTCCGCATCCAGATCGGTGAGGAGCTCGACCTGCGCAACGAGGCCCGGGCGATGGCGCACTACCGGCGCCTGCTCGAGCAGGTGAACCTGACCCGGGTGACCGTGCCCGAGGTCTTCACCGAGCTGTCGGGCCCCCGGGTGCTGACGATGGAGTTCTTCGACGGCGTGCCGGTCGACGACCTGACCACCGTGGCCGGCTACGGCTACGACCCGGCACCCGTGGTGCAGGAGGTCATCAAGGGCTTCCTGTTGACCGCCGTGCGCTGGGGCACCTTCCACGGCGACGTGCACGCCGGCAACCTGCTGCTCCTGCCCGACGGGCGGATCGGCGTCATCGACTGGGGCATCGTCGGCCGCCTCGACCCGCAGACGCACCTGTTCTTCCGCGACCTGATCAAGGCGGCGCTCGGCGAGCAGGACGCCTGGTCCGACATCGCGCAGCACGCGCTGCGCATGTACGGCCCGGTGCTCGAGGAGAACCTCGGCATGGACGCCGACCAGGTCGAGATGTTCATGCGCATGGCGCTCGAACCGCTGCTGACCCAGCCCTTCGGCCAGGTGTCGCTGGCGGACCTGCTGACCGCACCGCAGCGCAAGGTCGCCGAGGCGAAGGGCCTCGAGGCGAACAAGCTCACGCTACGGGCGATCTACACCCGCTTCCGCGAGCAGCGCCGCATCCGGGCCGCCGCCGAGGCGCACGGCGTCTACGACTCCGAGATGGACCGGGGCATCTTCCTGCTGTCGAAGCAGCTCATGTACTTCGAGCGCTACGGCAAGATCTTCCTGGCCGACGTCGGCCTGTTCGAGGACGAGGAGTTCTTCCGCACCGCGCTCGGCGCGCCGACCACCGCCAGCCCGCACTGAGACGACGCCATCGGCGGATCGGGCTGTCGGATCGGGCTGTCGGGCGTCGGGCTGCCGGACGCGTGGCCGCCCGGGAACGAGCCGGGAGCTCAGGGGGCGAGGCGCTCGCGTCGCCAGCGGTCGCCGTGGCGCCAGTAGTGCAGGCGGTCGTGCAGCCGGCTCGGGCGGCCCTGCCAGAACTCGAACTCGGTCGAGCGCACCGAGAAGCCGCCCCAGTTCGGCGGGCGCGGCACCGGCTCGCCCTCGAAGCGCTCCGCGGTCGCCTCGACCAGGCGCTCGAGCTCGTCGCGACCCGAGATCACCGAGCTCTGCGGGCTGGCCCAGGCCCCGATCTGGCTGTCGCGGGGACGTGAGGCGAAGTACTCGTCGCTCTCGGCCGCGGGCAGCGGTGTCGCGCTGCCGATGACCCGGACCTGGCGGTGCATCGCCAGCCACGAGAACAGGAGCGACACGTTCGGGTTGGCCGCGATGTCGTGCGCCTTGTGGCTGTCCAGGTTGGTGAAGAAGCTCAGGCACCCGGCGTCGTCGAGCCCGCGCAGCAGCACGTTGCGGGCCTCGGGCCGGCCGGTCGGGTCGACGGTGGCCAGGACCATCGCGTTGGGCTCGGACTCGCCGAACTCCTCGGCCTCGATCAGCCAACGGCGCAGCTGCACCACCGGATCGGGGTCCGCGTCGGCCTCGAGCAGCACGCCCCAGTCGTAGTCGGCCCGGCGGTCCAGCCCCATGGCGTCGGTCAGCCGCCGGCCAGGTCGAGCTCGCGGCGCTGCCCGTCCTCGCCCTGGAACGTGCTGACCGCCGGCCAGATGTGGTCGACCTCGTCCGGTAGGTGGATCTGGATGCCGCAGAACACCGCGACGTCCATGTCCTTGTAGGCCTCGAGCGCATCCAGCTCGGCCCACATCTCGGTGTTGACCGCTCGGACGGCGATGCGGGTCAGCTCCAGCAGGTCGTTGGGCAGCTCGTCGGCCTCGGAGTCGACGATGCGGCGCAGGCGCTCGGCCTCGTCGTCGTCCAGGCCGGGCGGCAGCGGCTCGAAGCCGGAGCGCAGCGAGGCGAGCAGCGCCGCCATGGCGCCGCAGGTCGCGGTCACGTCGCTCTGGTGGCGGCGCAGGCTCTGACCGATCTGCCCGGTCGGGTCGATGCCGATGTGGGGCATGCCGAACACGATCAGGTGCCCGCGGCCGTCGTCGTGGGGCACGTGGCTGAGCGCGGCGCGCCAGCCCGTGCGACCCAGCGACGGGCGGGCCCCGAGCCCGCCCAGGCTGAAAGGCTGCTCCCAGCGGCGGGCGACGGCGCCCAGGAAGGATTGCGTGAGCTCGTCACGGCACACCGACACGGCGGCGAAGCTGTGCTCTCGGTCGAAGCCCAGCGGCGCGACGACGGCGTCCACCTTCGCGAGGTAGCGCTCGGAGGTCATCGCCTCGGGGAACTCGGTTCTCAACGTCTCCATGTGCGGCACGACGGGGAACCTACGACGCGCCCGGAGCACCCGCCACCCGCGACGACCGGCGCGTGCCTGCGTGCCGTGGGGTGCAAGGGGCGCTGCTACTCGGCGTGCTCGGCCTCGGCGCCCGCGGCGGTGCCCGGAGGCGAGCCCGCCGCGCCGTCCCCGGCCCCACCGTGACGGCCGGAGCGCCAGACCCACGAGATGGCGACGGCCGCGACCAGCACGATCGTCGCGGCCAGCGCCAGGCGGTCGCCGCCGACGCGCTCGACCCAGCGCTGCATGGCGCTCTGGATGTCGCGTGCCGCCTGCACCACGCCGGTGGACCCACCGGAGCGCAGCTCGCGGATCTCGACCGCCGCGTAGTAGCTGACGAACAGCCCGGCGATGATGAGGAACACCCCGGAGATCGTGTTGATGTGGGGGAGCAGCCGTCGGAACGTGCGCACGATCCCGCTGCGGGCCAGGGCCACCGCCAGGGTCAGGATCGCCAGCGTCATGCCCATGCCGAGCCCGTAGGCGATGAACGTCGCGACGCCGGCGAGGAAGCTGGTCCGCTCCAGGGTCGTCGACACGATGCCGATGAAGATCGGGATCGTGCAGCTGAGCGACGCTACGGCGTACGAGATGCCGTAGAGGAACATCGAGCTCAGCTGGCGGCCGTTCGACGAGAGCTGCAGCTTGGGCAGCCGCAGCACCGGCTCGAACCCGCGGATCATGGCGACGCCCAGCACCACCAGTGCGAGGCCCACGACGATGGTGAAGTACGGCAGCCGTCGACCGACCAGGCCGGACACCGAGGTCCACGCGAACCCCATGACGGCGAACACCACCAGGAACCCGGCCGTCACCGCCGCGCTGACCGCGAGCGCCCGACCGACGGGGTTGCGGTCGGGGTCGAGCCCCGTCCGGTCGCCGCCGGCCGCCGTGGAGCCCGCGCCGGCACCGGAGGGCTCCAACCCCAGGAAGTACGAGAGGTAGGCCGGCAGCAGCGCGAACCCGCAGGGGTTCACCGTGGCGACCATGCCGGCCGAGAAGGCGAGCGCCAGCTCGGGTCCCATCAGCGCGGGCGCAGGGGATCGGGTCGGGTCACGGCGTGGGGAGGCCGTGGTCCGCGAGCAGCTCGGTGAAGCCGGCCTCGTCCAGCTCGCCCGTGTGGGTCGCCACGACGGTGCCCTCCCCGTCGATCAGCACGGTGCGCGGCAGGGCCAGCGCGCCGAAGACGGTGCCGATCTCGCCCCGGGGGTCACGGGCGTTGCGGTAGGTGACGCCGGTCTGCTCGACCATCTCCCGACCGCTCTCGACCGTGTCCTGGCTGTCGATGCCGAGCACCACGACGCGGTCGCCGAGCTGCTGGGCGACCTGCTCGAGGGCGGGCATCTCGTTCAGGCAGGGCGCGCAGGTCGAGGACCAGAAGTTGAGCACCACCGGCGTGCCGCGCCCGGCGATCTCGGCGAGCTGGCCCTCGCCGCCCTCCAGCAACTCGAGCCGCACGTTCGGCGCGGGGCTGCCGATCTCGGCCCGCTGCGAGGTGTCCGCGACGAGCGGTGCGGCGGCGACGCCGTCGAGGGCGTCCTGCAGGTCGATCGCGTCGCTCTCGGTCGACGCGTCGACGATCAGCTTGGTGACGACGAACGCGCCGAGCAGGGCGATCGCCGTCATCACCAGGAGGGCGAACGGACCCACCGGCAGGCGCCGCGGACGTGTGGTGGTCGGTGCGCCGGATCCGTCCGGCGGCCGGGGCGTGGTGTCGACGGGATCCTTGGTGTCCGGCATCGCGGGAGCTCTCCGCTCGGGAAGCGGCGCCCCGGGACTCGGCCGAGGGGCCGGCGGGGCGCGGGCGGCACCGCGCGAGGCGGTGGAGGGCCCGGTCGGGACCGGGTCCCTCCACCGTACCGATCCGGGCCGTCAGTGGTCAGGTCGGCCAGCGTTGCTGACCACCGGGGGGTGGCGT
>JAFAFZ010000096.1 GCA_023423215.1 Actinomycetes bacterium | reverse complement strand
AGGCCCCACGCCCGGGTGACCGGGGTGGGGGCCTCGTCCGCGTCCCGGAGGACGCTCGATGCTGTCGACGGCTCAGTGCTGTCGAGCGCCCGGCAGCCGAACGCTCAGTGGCCGAACGCTCAGTAGTCGAACTCGTCGCGGGGCTGGGCCACGCAGGGGTCGTCGTCGCAGACGTTGGTGATCATGCCACCGGCCTGGAAGAAGGCCTTCTTCTGCTCGATCACGCCGGGCTGGCGGCGCGGGTCCTCGTGGGGATCGGCGCACGGTGGCGTGTCGACGTTGGCGGCGTTCGCACCCGAGCACTCCGCGATCCACTCCGGACCCATGATCGGCGTGATGTTGCCGAGCGGCGGTGGCAGGGTGCCGGCGTCCCAGAAGTACAGGGCCGAACCGTCGAGCGGGAACTGGCGGATCGGGCCGAGGTTCCAGAACGGCTCGGTGCCCTCGGGGACCCGGTCGGCGGCCAGCGTCGGCTGGTAGATCGGGATGCGCAGGGTGCGGGCGATGTTCTGGGCCGTGATCGGTGCCACCTGGTGGTCGCCGAACGCGACGGTCATCAGGACCTGGTGCGTCGGGGTGCGGTCGTAGGGCCGGTCGGTCAGGTGCTGCACGTAGCCGCTGGTCTCACCCCGGTCCCAGAGCATCTGCAGGAGGCCGAAGGCGAGCTGCTGGTCGAGGGCGTTCGGGTAGGCGTTGCGCAGGATGACCGCGTACTGGTCGAAGTCGACGCTGCGGTTCAGCAGGGTCGAGTAGTTCATGCCGCCGACGCCGAGCGAGGCCTTGGTCCAGTCCTGGGCGATCGCGGTCACCGCGCCGCCCATGATGGCGCCCTGGCTGTTGCCGTCGAAGAACGCCTCGTCGGTGTTCAGCGCGTTCGCCCCGGCGGTCGTCTGGAGCTCGGGGGCGTTGCCCAGGCCGTCGACGTGGATCATGAGTCGACCCAGGTAGAGCGTGTTGATCAGGCTCTGCTGCAGCCGGTCGGCGACCGACGGGAACAGGCTGATGTTGCTGAGCGCCTGGATCGCGAAGTCGACGTCCTCCTCGGACATGCCGATCCAGTTGGTGGCGCAGTAGACGGCGTTGTTCTCGGCCGCCGTGTGCTGCACCTGGCTCGAGGCCGCCTCGTCGGAGCCGCCGAGCAGGCCGTGGCCGTAGACGACCGGCGCCGCTTCGCCCTCTTCCATGGCGGACTCGGGCACCGAGCAGGTGAAGCCGGCGGTGTAGGTGCCGTTCGCGATCGGGTCGTCGTTGAGCGGGCTGAAGGTCATGCGGGACCCGGGTGCGCCGCCCTCGTCCAGGTAGAGCGGGACCTCGAAGGTGCCCTCGACGACCTTGGCGATGCCGGGCTCGAGGTCGTCGGTGCGGGTGTCGGTGATCGTGAACTCGGGCGCCTGGCCGTTGAGCTTGCCGAACGCGTCGTCGCGCATGGACAGCGCCCGGCCGGCGAGCGTGTCCGCCGAGGCGACCGTGAAGTACCAGGCCAGGTAGGTGTCGGCGCGGTTCACACCGACCTCGGCGATCTCGTTGAAGACCGTCTCGAAGTCCGCGCGACGCTCCTCGATCAGCGGGTTCGTCGTCGGGTTGTTGTCGCGCAGGACGCGGAAGCCGATCGGGGCCGTCAGCGGCTGGCCGTCCGAGCCGTTGATGTCGCGCAGCGCCACCGCGAAGCGGTGCGTCTCGAGCAGCGAGGTCGCCGGGCGGAGGATCAGCGCCTGGTCGGCGGGGTTCTCGGCCCGCGAGTCCATCTCTGCCCAGTGGGGGACGAGCTGGCCGGTGTCCAGGTCGACGATCACCGTCGCGGACTCGGCGGTGACCGACTCGCCGATGTCCGACTCGAGCGGCAGGTTGGTCTGCTCGGGGTCGATGCCCGGCACGTGGACCAGGATCGGCGTCGACGGGCTGAAGCCGTCGTTCAGGTTCCACTCGGTGACGTCGAGCGTCTCGCCGGCGGTGTTGGCGAGCAGGCCCTCGGGCAGGTCGACGAGGCGGCCGGTGCCGGACGAGGCGTCCTCGACGGTGTAGGCGTCGCTGGGGAAGGGCAGCAGGCAGGACCGCGTGGTCAGGATCTCGCAGCCGGGAGGGGTCGACTCGAGGGCGCTCTGCAGCTCGGCCTCGGCGGCGTCGTCGAGCTCGATCGGCTCGGGCGCCTCGCCCGAGGCGTTCGACGGTGCGGCCTCCTCCGTCGGCGGGTTGCCCTTCGCGATGTCGCCGGTGAACGCGGGCTTCGTCGTCTCGGGGGTGCTGCAGGCGAACGCCACCAGCGCGGTCGCAACGACCAGCAGGGGCACACGGAGTCGAGCGTTCACGTCATTCCTCTGTCTCGGCCTCATGACGAGTTCCGACCCTAGCCGTGGCCGCCGCGGACGAGGAAAACCCGCGGAGGCGGTGTGCGCGGCGATCAGCGACCGCAGTGGGGCCAGGGGCGCGTGCCCCGGGCACGCAGCAGCAGCAGGGCTCGGTAGTCCTGCTCCTCGGGCGACGCCGCCGCCGGGTCGCCGGTGCCGCCGACGCCCTGCCAGGTGGCGTAGTCGAACTGGTAGGCGCCCCGGTAGCGGCCGGACGCGCTGACGATCTGGTAGTTCCCGCGCGACTCGCACTGGCGGATCTTGGCGAGGATCGCGGTCTCCTCGGGCGTCGGGTCGCCCCGCACGCTGCTCGACGGCGCGGGCGCCTCGTCCGAGGCGGCGGGTGCCGCAGCCGAGGGGGCGGAC
>JAFAFZ010000050.1 GCA_023423215.1 Actinomycetes bacterium | reverse complement strand
CACGTCGCCGACGACTACGCAGTGGTGGCGCGGCGAACGGTCCCTCGGGCCGGTCGCACCGTGACGCCGGGCGCACCCCCACACGGCTCGCGCCCTCAAACCTCCGGGGTCAGCAGCCGATACTGATGCCATGGCTGCACCTGTTCCCGCACCGGATCCGGCCGTGACGAGCGCTTCGGCGGGTCGGGGGCGCGCCCGACCGGAGCCGTCCGGGCAGCGGCCACGGCGCCGTGTCGCCCGCACCGCGACGCGTGTGCTGGTCGGCCTGGCGGTCGTGATCGCCATCGCGTGCTCGCCGGTGTCGAACATCCTCTCGGTCGTCGCCGACCTCGGCTTCGACCGGCCGGCAGCCGCCGCGGTCGCGCCGGTGACGCCGAACCGCGGCTCGGTCACCGCGCCCGAGGAGTACTTCACCTCCATGTGGGGCGACCCCATGGACTTCAACAACCCCGAGGACTACAACACCACGCCCCGCCACATGGTCCAGCAGGGCGCTGCGGCGCTGCAGTGGGGCATGTTGAACATGAGCGGCGTGCAGCAGGCGTACCTGCTCCGCTCCGACCCGGGCTCGTACCCGACCACCGCGATCCGCGACCCGCGGTCCCGCCCCCTCGATGCGAACAAGTACCGCCAGGTCACGTTCCGCATGTACTCGGACCGGGCGAGCAACGCGGCGATCTTCTTCCGCCAGTGCAACTCGTGCGAGGACGGGCTGAAGTACTTCCACATCAAGCCGGGCTGGCACTCCTACACGCTCGACATGACCGGTCCCTGGGACTGGGAGGGCCTGCCGAACTCGAGCCTGCCGCCCGTGCGCGGCGCCGCGTGGGCGGGCTGGATCGAGATGATGTGGATGATCACCAGCTTCGACGCGGGCAACCTGCCGAACCTCTGGATGGACGACTTCCAGATCGTCCAGCCCAGCGAGGACATCGGCCTGACCATCGGCAACACCGGCGGTCCCGCCGAGCTCTGGATGGACCTGGACGGCAACCAGTCCAACGACGGGTGGAGCGGCGACGCCGGCCAGACCGCGTCCTACCTGGGCGTCGTCAACGGTCCGACGTACGTCGGCGTGCCCTCGGGCCTGCTCCGACGCGGCCAGACCGCCCGCTTCTACACCGCGCAGAACGGGCAGAAGTCGGCGTTGTCGGGCGGCGTCTCGATGGGCGCCACGTCACGACCGTCCACACGTGTGATCTCGCCGTGGGAGGGCTCGGGCGAGGACTGGGGCTACGTCGGACGGTGGGACCCGTGGGACATGGATCAACCCTCTGACGCCTGGGCCGTGAACGCCGGGTACAACTTCGCCTGGGGTGCCATGAACGGCTGGACCGCGGGCCGCGCCAACGACCCCGTGGTCGTCCTGAACTCGGACAAGCTGATCGACGGCCAGCTGTTCCACAAGATGGCGATCACCATCAACTACGACGGACCCTGGGGCCTCGAGGACGCGCCCGGCGGCGGCCTGGTCGGTCGCATCGTCTGGCACCCCTACGGCGCCAGCGCCCAGGGCTACCAGGTGTCCGACGACATCGTCCTGCGCACCGGTCGTGCGACGTACTACGTCGAGATGCGGCCATGGCCGCCGCAGTCGATCCTCGATCCCGCCGGCAACACCGATCCCATCGGCTGGGGCCTCGGTCGCTCGACGTGGATCAAGGACATCAACTTCCACCCGCACGAGGATCCCGGTGCGCGCAGCTGGCAGCTCGAGGACGTGAAGCTGCTGCGCAACGAGTACATCGATCCGAACCGCGGGACGACCGTGGACATCAAGTTCCTGGACGACGCCTGGGCGCCGGGCACGACCGCGGACGTCATCGCGGACCCGAACCTGGACCCGAACGACCCGGCGCAGGTCGTGCTCGCCACCGGCGTGCCGGTGCACCAGGGCATCAACACGTTCCGCTGGGGCGGCTGGCCCGCCTCGGGCGGCACCTACTACCCGCGGGTCGTCCTGAACCGCAACGGCGTGTCCTCGTCGAGCTACGCGTTCGGTGCGATCGACTACGGCCCCGCCTCGGCGATCTGGCCGCCCGAGGTCGGCAACGGCCTCGTGAAGTGACGCCCGGCCGCTGAGGCTGCGCCGACACCTGGCCGCCGAGGCCGCGCCGACAGGGCGCTGACGCACGTCCGACCACCCCCCCCCGGCCTACCCCCGGGGGCGGTCGCGTCCGCCGGTACGATCGGCCCGGATGGACCCCTCACGCCTGCCCCGGGTCCGCGTGGTGGTCCTGAACTGGAACTCGGCGTGGTTCACGCTGCGCTGCCTGCGTGCGCTCGCCCGGACGGACTACCCCGCGGACCGCCTCGAGGTGGTGCTCGTCGACAACGCGTCCATGGACGGGTCCCTCGAACGGGTGCGGGCAGCGTTCGGCGACGTCCGGGTCGTGCGCAACGAGCGGAACCTGGGGTTCGCCGAGGGCTGCAACCGCGCGATGCGGGACCTGGACGGCGTCGACGCCGTCGCGCTCGTCAACAACGACGCCGTGCCCGAACCCGGTTGGCTGCGTCCGCTCGTCGCCGGCCTCGAGGACCCCTCGGTCGGGGCGGTCGCCGCGCGGCTCGTGCTCGAGCCGAGCTTCACCGCCGTCGACGTCGACGTCACGGGCGGCTCGGTGCAGCTGCTCGCCGCTCGCCTCGACGGCGTGGGCGTCCTGGACCGGGCCCAGCTGCACGGCGTGCGCTCCGTCGGCCGTCCCGACTGGCCGATGATCGTCGACCACCACGTCGACGACCACGCCACGCTGCTGCTGCCCACGGGCGAGGGGCTGCGCACGATCGAGCTGGACCTGCGCGGCTCCGGCACCGTGCGCGCCACCACGGGTTCCGCGTCGGTCGAGCAGGTCCTGCGGGATCGTGGAGCGGCCGGCCCGGTCGTGACCGTGCGGTTGGCGGCGGGCGACGACCGCGTCGAGCTGCTCAACGGGCTGGGGACCGTGCTCGGCGACGACTGCGAGGGCATCGACCACCTCTTCGGCGAACCGGTCTCGGTCCTCGACGGGGCCGGTCCCGAGGCGGTGCCCGGGTTCTGCGGCGGGGGCGTGCTGCTGCGGAGCGCCCTGCTGGAGCAGGTGGGCGTGTTCGACCCGAGGTTCTTCGCCTACTACGAGGACACCGACCTGTCCTGGCGGGCTCGCAACGCCGGGTGGCGCACGGTCACCGCCCCCGACTCGGTCGTTCGCCACGCCTTCGGCGGCTCCGCCGGGTCCAAGGCCGTCGGCTTCTTCTTCCTGAACTACCGCAACTGGCTGCTCACCGTGCTGCGCAACGCGGACGCCGAGGAGCGCCGGCGGGCACGCCGCTCGGCCTCCCAGCGGCTGCGGTGGGCGGTGCGCGCCAACCTGCTCAGCCCGCTCAAGCAC
>JAFAFZ010000046.1 GCA_023423215.1 Actinomycetes bacterium | reverse complement strand
CTGCTGGTGCGCGGCTCGCTGAGCCCGGTCGTCGACGACGCGGACGTCGCCGAGCTGCAACGCCGCAAGCCCGAGGCCCGTGTCGTCGTCGTCGAGGGCGCCGGCCACAGCATCCAGGGCGACCGTCCGCTCGAGCTCGCCGAGCTGCTGCGCGCCGAGCTGGCCGCCGGCTGACGCCCGCCGGTCGCGCCCTGAGCGGTCGCGACGGGAGACGGCTCAGGCGACGTCGACCCAGTCCAGGACCATCTGCTCGAGCACCGGCAGCGTCACGGCGCCGGAACCGAGCACCACGTCGTGGAAGCCCTGCACGTCGAAGCGCTCGCCCAGGTGCTCCTCGGCCACGGCGCGCAGGCGCTGGATCTCGAGCTGGCCGACCTTGTACGACAGCGCCTGGCCGGGGATCGCCAGGTACCGGTCGACCTCGCCGGCGACCTGGTCGACGGGCACGGGCGTGTGCTGCTCGAAGTAGTCGAGCGCCTGCTGCCGGGACCACCCCGAGGCGTGCAGGCCCGTGTCGACCACGAGCCGGGCGGACCGCCACGAGTCCGCGGTCAGCATGCCGAGCAGTGCGACGTCGTCGGAGTAGAGGCCCATCTCGTCCGCGAGCCGCTCCGCGTACAGGCCCCAGCCCTCGATGTAGGACGTCGCGCCGTCGTGGCGCTGGAAGTCCGGCAGGTCGTCGAGCTCCTGGCTGATGGCGATCTGCAGGTGGTGCCCGGGGATCGCCTCGTGGAACGCGATCGACTCGGCCTCGGTGCGCGAGGACTGCTCCGGATCGGCGGTGTTGATGAAGTAGGTGCCGGGGCGGGTGCCGTCGACGGCGGGTGGGAAGTAGTAGGCGTACGGCGCGTCGGCGGCGAGGAAGTCGGGGATGGGCGACACCGCGCAGGGGGCTTCGGGCAGCCGCCCGAACCACGCCGGCATCGCGGCGGTCGCACGGGCCACGGTGTGCTCCGCGAGCTCGACGATCTCGGCGGCGTCGCGGTGGCGCAGCGAGGGATCGCTGCGGAGCCGGGCGAAGATGGCGGAGAGGTCGTCCGGGTCCAGATCCGTCGGGCCGCCGTCGGCCGTCCAGCGCCGCGCGATCCGCCGGTACTCGTCGGGCAGGTCGCCTTCGGTCAGCCGCACGCCCAGGTCGTGCAGCTCGCTCGGCGGGATGCGGACCGTCGTGTGGGCGTGCACCAGCGCGGCGTACAGCTCCTCGCCGTCGGGCAGCCAGCACCAGCCCGCCTTGTCGTCGGGGCGTGCGACCGGAGCGATCTCGTCGCGGAGCACGTCGCGGTACACGGCGAAGGCGGGACGGATGCGGTCGCGCACCAGGTCCAGGACCTCGTCGCGCCAGGCACCCGCGCCCCCCCAGCCGTCCGGCAGCCCGGCGGCCAGGAACGGATCGTCCTCGGCCGACGTCGCCAGGTACTGGTCGAGCGAGTTCACCGACCGACCGATCACGACCGCCGCAGGGGTGCGGCCCGCGGCGAGCCCGGCGCGGAAGCGGTCGATCGCCTGGCCGAGCATGCGGGGGACCTGTGCGTAGCGGGTCAACGCGGCCTCGGCGTGGGCCACCTCCGGATACGTCAGCTGCGGAGCGACCATCAGCAGCGCGGCGTGCGGGCCGTCCATCTGGTCCGAGGACATCTCGACGAGCCGCAGCTCGGCGGCGCGCACCCCCGTCGCCAGCTGGTGCAGCAGCAGCGAGCGGGTGATGCGGTCGGCGGGGGAGAGCTGCGCCGGGTCGAGCGCGTCCGCCTCGTCGTGCAGCGCCGCCATCGCCGCGGCGTGCTCGGCCTCGACCTCGGCCGAGAGGTCGTCGAGGCGGTCGTCGTGGTCGTGCACGCCGAGCAACGTGGCGGAGAGCGGACTGGCCTCGAGCGCCAGGTCCCAGTAGCGCTGCCCGAGCGCCGCCAGCCGCGGGTCGCGTGCGGTTCCGGGCTGGGCTGCGGTCGACTCGGTCACGGGACCCCCTTGGGTACGCTGAGCAGGTGGAGCCGGTCGTGGAGCCCGACGCATCCGGAGCGTACCCAGCTTCATGGGAGGCGGACGTCGTGCTCCGGGACGGTCACACCGTGCACGTGCGGCCGATCGTCCCCGACGACGCCGACCGGCTCGTGAGGTTCCACTCCCGGCAGTCGCCGGAGTCGATCTACTTCCGCTACTTCTCGCCCCGCCCGCAGCTCTCCGAGCGCGACGTGCGCCACTTCACGCACGTCGACCACGTGGACCGGGTCGCGTTCGTGGCGCTGCTCGACGACGAGATGGTCGGCGTCGCCCGCTACGAGCGCTACCGCGGCACCGACACCGCCGAGGTCGCCTTCTTCATCGACGACGCGCACCACGGCCGGGGACTCGCCACCGTCCTGCTCGAGTACCTGGCCGCCGCCGGACTCGAGCACGGCGTGCGTCGCTTCCGGGCCTCGACGCTTCCGACCAACCGCAAGATGCTCGGCGTGTTCTCGGCCGCCGGGTACGACGTCGCGACGCAGTTCGACGACGGGGTGATCGAGGTCGGCTTCGACATCGACCCGACCGACGCCTCGGTCGCCGCGATCGACCGCAGGGAGCGCGTCGCCGAGGCCGCCTCGGTGCGCCGGCTGCTGGCCCCGCGCTCCGTCGCGGTCGTCGGCGCCGGCAAGCAGCGTGGCGGCCTGGGTGCCGAGGTCTTCCGCAACCTGCTGCGCAACGACTTCCAGGGACGGGTGTACCCCGTGAACCGCGACGCCGAGCACGTGGCCAGCGTCGCCGCGGTGCCCTCGGTCGACGAGCTCCCGGAGCAGGTCGACCTGGTCGTCGTCGCGACACCCGCGCCAGAGGTCCCGGACGTCGTCGAGCAGTGCGGCCGCCGTGGCGTGGGTGGGGTGGTCGTGCTGTCGGCCGGCTTCTCGGAGTCCGGCGACGAGGGCGCCGAGCTGGAGCGGCGCCTGGTCGAGGTGACCCGGCGCCACGGCATGCGGCTGCTCGGCCCCAACTGCCTCGGCATCGTGAACACCGACCCCGAGGTGCGTCTGGACGCGACGCTGACGCCGGTCGTGCCGCCCACCGGTCGGGTCGGGGTGCTCACCGAGGCCGGCACGCTCGCCGCGGCGATCATCGACCACGCCACCCGCATCGACCTGGGCATCTCCACCTTCATCGCCGCGGGCAACCGCGCGGACATCACCTCGAGCGACCTGCTCAGCTACTGGATCGAGGACGACGGCACCGACGCGGTCCTGCTGTCGCTGGCGAGCGGCAGCCTGCTGCCCCGCTTCGTGCGAGCGGCACGTGCCGCGTCGCTCGTGAAGCCCGTCGCGGCGCTGCACACGACGATGTCGCAGCCCGGGACGAACGCACGGGCGCGAGCGGGCGACCGCCGTGCCCAGGCGATGTTCCGCCAGACGGGGGTGATCAGCGTCGGCACGCTGGAGCAGCTGGTCGACCTGGGCCGGATCCTCGGCGACCAGCCCGTGCCGATGGGTGGCGGCGTCGCCGTCGTCGGGAACTCCGACGGCGCGGTGATGCTGGCGGCGGACGCGTGCGTCGGCGCCGGGCTCGAGCTGGTCGACGTCGCGGTGACCACGGCCGACGGCCGCGTCACCTCGAACCCCGTGGACCTGACCTACCGCGCCGGCCCGAGCGACTTCGCACACGCGCTGTCGGTCGTCGCCGGGGACCCACGGGTCGACAGCGTGCTCGTCATCTACACGCCGCCGAACCTGGCCGTCGACGTCGAGGTCGAGCAGGTGATCCTGGATGCCTCGGCGGCGTCGCCCGAGGTGACCTTCGTGTGCACCATGCTCGGCGCCGCCGGGCGCGGGCGGCTCGTGGCGGCGCCCGCGGCGCGCACCGGTGAGCAGCCCGACGGCGACACC
>JAFAFZ010000045.1 GCA_023423215.1 Actinomycetes bacterium | reverse complement strand
CTCCGCCCGGCCGCGACCCGCCCGGACCGAACGGAACCGAACGAGGTTCTCGCCCGCTGCGCTTGAGGATCGCGGCCGAGGTGCCGATGGAACGGGAGGAGATGGTGCGCCGCCGGGGGCTCCGGGGTGCAGCAGGAGGAGAGGCCGATGATCCACACGTACGCGACGGCGACGGGCACCGCGAGCACCGTCGGTGCGGCCGCCGACGAGATCGACATCCGCTCGACGACCCTGTCGGTCGACGATCCGGTCGAGGTGCGCAGCCGGTTCGACCACCGCTGGACCCACGGGTTCTCGGTCGCCGAGGTGGGCGCGGGCGCCTACCTGCTGCGACGGCTCTCGGACGGTTCGGTGCTGCCGGCGTGGTTCCCCGACGAGATGGTGCGCCCCGACGCGGGCCGCTGAGCCGTCACCCGTCCGTCACCAGGACTCGCGGTCGGGGTCGCCGAACGGCGGCAGCAGGCGTTGACGTCGCGCGTCGACGCCGTCCACGTCCGGCACGTCCTCGTGGTCCTCGCCGGGGAACACCCGGGCCAGCGGATCCGCCGGCTCGTCGGCCCCGTGCGGTTCGCTCCCCGTCGACTCGTCGCGGCGCTCGGTCACGCGCCGATGCTGCCACGCCTCGCCGGGACCGCTCGACCACGCGCCCCGTACGATCGGCCCATGCCTCGATCCGTGCACGTCGTCCCGCACACCCACTGGGACCGCGAGTGGTACGACCCCTACCCCACCTTCCGCCTGCGCCTCGTCGACCTGCTCGACGAGCTGCTCCCACGGCTCGAGGCCGACCCGGGCTTCGCGCACTTCCAGCTGGACGGACAGATGGCCGTGGTGGACGACTACCTGGAGGTCCGCCCGGAGGAGGCCGATCGGCTGCGGCGCCTGAGCGCCGAGGGTCGGCTCTCGATGGGACCGTGGTACGTCCTGCCGGACGAGTTCCTGGTCTCGGGCGAGACCCTCGTGCGGGACCTCCAGCTCGGCATCGCCACCGCGGAGCGCTTCGGCGGCGCCATGGCGGTGGGCTACCTGCCCGACATGTTCGGCCACATCGCCCAGATGCCCCAGCTGCTGCGGCTCTTCGACCTGGAGCACGCGGTGGTCTGGCGCGGCGTGCCGCTCTCGATCGACGCTCCCGCCTTCTGGTGGCGCTCCCCGGACGGCTCGACCGTGCGGGCCGAGTACCTCTCGGCCGGCTACGGCAACGGCTCGGACATGCCGCCCGACGCGTCGACGCTGGCCGAGCGCATCGACATCTTCGCCGCCATCCAGGGCACGCTCGTCGGCGATCGGCTGCTGTGGATGGCCGGCATGGACCACGAGGTCCCGCCGTCGCACCTGACCCGCGTGGGCGCCGAGCTCGACGCCGGCGACGGCACCGACGCGGAGGGCGGCTACACGCTCACCGTCGGCTCGCTCGCCGACTACCTGGGCGACGCACCCACCGACGGGCTGCCCACCCACGACGGCGAGCTCCGCTCCGGCGCACGGGCGAACCTGCTCATGGGCGTCGCGTCCAACCGCGTCGACGTGAAGGTCGCCGCCGCGTTGGCCGAGCGCCTGCTCGAGCGCACCGCCGAGCCGCTCGTGTCGCTGTGGAGCCCGCGACCGGAGCGCCAGCAGCGGCTGCTGGACCTGGCGTGGCTCGAGGTGATCCGCAACGCCGCCCACGACTCGATCTGCGCCTGCAGCCACGACGAGGTCGTCGACGCGGTCCTCCACCGCTACGCCGAGGCGTCGCGCACAGCGACCGGACTGGCCGAGCGGGCGCTGCAGTCCGCCGCCCCGCGCTTCTCGCTCGGCGGTGTTCACGTGCTCAACAGCGGCGCCAGGGCGCGCCGCGCAGTGGTCGAGCTGGACGTCCCCGGTCCCTTCGGCGACGAGCCGGTGGAGCACCCGGCGCTGCAGGTGCTCGAGGTCCGACCCGCACAGCAGGAGCTGTACCGCAACGGCGCGGCCGAGGCGGCGATCGTCGTCGCCCGGGAGATGATCTTCGAGCACCCCGAGACCCGGGCCGTGCAGCTCGTCGACGTCGTCGAGGACGGCGTGCGGGTGCTGCAGGTCCACCTGCTGCCGACCACCGAGCCGGGCGAGCGGGGCGACGGGTTCGAGGACCCGGCCGTCTCGACGACCGACGCGCTCGGCGAGGTGGGTCGACGGTGCGCCGAGGACGAGGAGCTGGTCGTCAGCACCGTGCTGCACCGGGCGGAGCCGTCGCGACGCTCGCTCACGCTGTCGCCCACGGTGCCCGGCTTCGGTTGGGCCCGCTGGGAGCCGACGCTGCCCGAGCACCCCGTGCGCGCCGAGGGCGAGCTCGGCCTGGCCAACGGGCTGGTGACCGTCGTCGTCGATCCCTCGGACGGCACGTTCTCGGTCGACGGCGTCCCGGGCTACGGCCGCCTCGTGGACGACGGTGACGCGGGTGACACCTACAACTGGTGCCCGCCCGAGCAGGACCTGGTCGTCGACTCGCCCGGGTCCGTGCGCGTCGAGCGCACCGAGGTCGGGCCGCTGCGCGGTCGGCTGGTGATCGACGCCGAGTACGTGCTGCCCGAACGCGCCGAGGAGCTCGACGACGGCACGTACCGCCGCTCCGGCGAGGTGCGCCAGCCGATCCGCACGACCGTCGAGCTGCACGCGGACGACGGCGTCGTCCGGGTGCGCACCGAGCTGGTCAACCGGGCCCGGGACCACCGCCTGCGCGTGCACCTCCCGATCCCCCGCCGGGCGGACCGCTCGGTCGCGGAGTGCGCGTTCGGCGTCGTCACACGTCCGCTGTCCGCCGAGGGCGGCCCGAACGCGTGGGGCGTGCCGACGTACCCCTCACGACGGTTCGTCCAGGCGGGCGACCTGTCCGTCACCCACGTCGGGCTCTGCGAGTACGAGCTCGTCGACCTGGACGGTGACGCCGACGCCCCCACGACCACCGCCGGCGAGCTGGCGCTGACGCTCGTGCGCGCCACCGGGTGGCTCTCCCGTGGCCCGATGCCGTCGCGCCCGCTGCCCGCCGGACCCGAGGACCGGCTCGAGGGGGCGCAGGCGCTCAAGCCGCTCACGCTCTCCTACGCCCTGTGCGTCGGACCTGCCACGCCGGCCGACGGATGTGCACTGGCCGAGCACGTCGCCTCGCCGCTGCACCTGGTGCACGCGGAGGGCGGCGGCGACCTGGATGCGGCGGGGACCTGGCTGCAGGTGCAGGGGGTGGAGGTCGACGCGGTGCTGCGAGATCCGGACGGCGCGCTCGTCGTGCGCGCCCACGAGATGGACGGCGTGGCGGGACGGCTCGAGGTGCCCGGGCGCACCGGTCAGGTCGTCGACCTGCGTGGACGGCCGGTCGAGACCTTCGAGGGCTCGCTCGAGCTGCGCCCCCACCAGATCGTCACGCTGCGCCTCGATCGGGGCTGACCCCGGGGGCAGCGCGCCCGGCGCCGACGCGCGGGGCTCAGATGCAGGCGGTGCTCTGCACGACGCCGTTCGGGCAGGTCGTGTCCGACCAGATGGCGCCCGTCAGGTCGTTGTCGTCCTCGAGCGTCGCACCGGTCAGGTTCGCCCGGGTGAGGTCCACGTCGATGAAGCTGCTGCTCGAGATCGCCGCGTCGGTGAAGTCGGCGCGGGTGAAGTTCGAGCCGCCGACGTAGGCGCCGCCGAAGAACGTGCCGACGAACTTCGCGTCGGTCCAGTCACCGCCGAGCGAGGACTCGAACAGCAGCGACGCGCCGCTCAGGTCCGCTCGGGTGGCGACGCCCGAGATCGCCGTCGCACCGATCCAGGCCTGGGTGAGGTCCGCGTCGGTCAGGTCGACGTCGAGCAGCAGCGCCGTGTCGAAGGTGACGAACGACAGGTCCGCGCCGCGGAAGTTGGCACCGGTCAGCGTCACGCCGTCCTGCACCTCGACCTGGAAGCTGGCGTGGGACAGGTTCGCCCCGCTGAAGTTCGCGCCGGTCAGGTCGAGGTCCGCCGGGAACACCTCGTTCGAGAGGTCGCAGCCCGAGAGGTCCACGTGCGGGCCACGGGCCGCGCAGTCCACGCCACCCGGGTCCACCGGGCCGGGCGGATCGCACGCGCCGCTCCCGAGCAGCAGTGCCAACGCCACCAGGACCGCTCCGACCGCTTCGCTCATCTGCGTGGCTCCCCTCGTCGGTGGCCCACCGACCCTCTCGACCGGTCCTCTCAGGTTCCCCTGCGCTCCCGCAGCCAGAACCCACCCCGCCGGACAACCTACTCCCGGCGGTCCCGCAGGGTCTGTCTCCACGATCCGGGACTCGGCGGGACCGGGTCTGAGAAGCTGTGCACGTGGCCGACACCAGCGCACGCACCGACGAGGTCCTGCACGCCGACGAGGGCGCCGACGCGCTGCTCGGCTCGACGATCCTGACCGACGAGGGCCGCCAGGACCCGTACCCGGCGTACGCCACGTTGCGACGGGGCTCGGGCCGCTGGCGCAGCGGGACGGGTTCGGTCGTGCTGACCCACTACCAGGACGGCCTGGACGTGCTGCGCCACCCGCGCCTGGGCCGGGCGGAGCCCGACATGGACCTGCCGCCCTCGATCGGTGCGACGCAGCGACGGGTGAGCGAGCGCACCTCGACGATGCTGCTGCTCAACCCGCCGGACCACACCCGCATCCGCGGGCTCGTGAGCCGCGCGTTCACACCCCGGCGCGTCGACGAGCTGCGCGGCACCATCGCCGACCTGCTCGACCCGGTGCTCGACGAGTTCGCCGAGCGTGGCGGGGGCGACGTGATGGCCGAGCTGGCGGTGCCGTACCCGGTCGCCGTCATCAGCGAGCTGCTCGGCGTCCCCCGTGACGGCAACGAGCACATCCGTCCGCTCGTCCGGGCGGCCACCGCGCTGATCGATCCCGCCGCGACGCCCGAGGTGACCGCTGCGGGCGAGGCGGCGGTCGGTGAGCTCGGGCTGTACTTCGTCGGACTGGTCGAGGAGAAGCGCGCCCACCCCGACGACCGCCTGCTGAGCGCGCTCATCCAGGTCGAGGAGGCGGGCGACCGCCTCTCGATGGAGGAGCTGATCGCCAACACGATCCTGCTGTACGCCGCGGGCTTCGAGACCACCTCCAACCTGATCGGCAACGGGCTGCGGCTCCTGCTCCAGCACCTCGACCAGCTCGACGTGCTCCGTGCGCGGCCCGAGCTCGTCGCGCCGGCCATGCTCGAGGTCCTGCGGGCGGACTCGCCGGTGCAGATGAACGTGCGGGTCGCGCTCGAGACGGTCGAGCTCTTCGGCGAGGAGCACCCACGCGGTTCGTCGTTCATCGTGCTGCAGGGCAGCGGCAACCACGACGAGGCGGTCTACCCCGACGGCGAGCACTTCGACGTGGCGCGGTTCGCCGGCGGCGACGCACCGCAGCCGCTGTCGTTCGGATGGGGCGCGCACCACTGCCTGGGCGCGCACCTGGCGCGTGCCGAGGGCGAGATCGTGTTCGGGGCGCTGCTCGACCGCTTCGAGCGCATCGAGCTCGACGTCGACGCGCTGGGCGGCGACGGCCCCGTCTACCGGCCGAGCTTCACCCTGCGCGGACTGGAGTCGCTGCCGGTGCGCGTCAGCTGAACGAGGTGCCCTCGCCGGGGGCGAGGTCGTCGTCCCCGTTCGCTGCGTCGTCCGCGTCGATGCGCTGACCCGACTGCATGTGGTCGGCGACCAGCAGCGTCGGCTCCACGCCGGCCGGCGGCTCGACCCGTCCGAGCAGCGCCTCGCCGGTCCAGCCGACCGCCGACCACGACGGGTCCAGCGCAGGAGCGCGCCAGATCGGTCCGTCGCCGTCGTCGCGCTCGTCCCGCGCTTCGTCCCGGTCGATCTCCCACAGCAGCGCGGGACGCTCCCCGTGCCACCGCAGGGCGAACGAGGCCGACCCCCAGCGGGTGCGCACGCCGTGCGCCTCGGCGGACTGGCCGTACCAGCTCGGGTCCCACGCGGGCAGCACCCGCAGCTCGTCGCCGGC
>JAFAFZ010000035.1 GCA_023423215.1 Actinomycetes bacterium | reverse complement strand
ACCCTGGATCGGGTGGACGAGAGCTCCTCGCTCTACGCCGCGGAGGTGCCGGTCCCGAGCACCGGGACCTGGGCCGCGCAGATCTCGTCGACCGGGCCGACGCCACGGCGACGGCGGCGATCGAGGTCACCGACGACGCACCTGCTGCGGGCGGACCCGGGGACGACCCCGACGAGACCGCCTCGACGATGCTGGAGGCGGACGAGGACGAGCAGGTGTTCACGACCCAGTCCTCGGAGGACGCCGCACCGGCGGACGGCGCCGAGGACGAGGGCGGGTCGAGCGCCACGCCCTGGATCGTGCTGGCCGTGGTCGTCGTGGTGCTCGTGGGCGGCGGCGCGCTGGTCTGGTCGCGCCGCGGCGCCGGCGACGCCTGACCCGCTCGACCGGCGACCCGGTGGACCTCCCGCACTCCGACGACGTGCTGCCGCCCGGCCTGCACCGGATGGACGGGACGATCTCGTCGAGCGGCTTCGCCAGCGGCGACCGCTTCGTGGTCGGCCGGTGGGACCGCTCACCTGTGGGCCCGACCGTCGACGTCATGTGGGCCCGTCCCGACGGTGAGCGGGTCCTGCTCGCCCCGGACGAGCGCACCCTGGACCTGGTGACCGCGGTGTACCGCTTCGACCGCACGCAGGTCGTGCCCGTCCGGGTCGACCACGGCCCCCGGCACTTGCACCTGCGCGCCGGCCCGGTCGAGCTGCTCCTGCACGCCGGGCGCCCCGTGCTGTGGCTGCCGCCCCGACCCCGCTGGTTCACCCGCGTCGTCGAGGCGCCGGTCGCGTGGCCGCTGCTCGGCGTGCGGACCTACGGCACCAGCCCGACCGGGGTGCAGGAGTGGTACCAGGCGGTCTCGTGCCGGTTCCTGGGCGCGGCGACCGGACGGGTTGAGGGTCGGGACCTCGGGGCGATGTCCGGGCTGCGCCCGCCGTGCGGCTTCGGGTTCTCGGAGTCGCCGGCCCGACCCTCGATGGTGCGGGTGCGTCCCGTGCTCCGGGTGCCGCCGGGCTGAGGCACCGCACCGCCGGCGCCGGTGGGCACCTCGACCTGTTGCGGCAGCCCGGACCGGGCGGGCATCATCGAACGCCGTCGGCGTCGGCGCCCTCGGGGTCGGACGCGGTGGGCAGCGGGTCCCGCGCGGGGTGGGGCCGAGGGAAGGACGATCGATGCAGGACTCGAGCCGGATCGCCCGGGAGACGGAGTTCCACGACCAGCGCTTCGGCAGCGAGGAGGAGCGCTCCTCGAACCGCTTCTACGCCATCACGGGCGAGAGCGCGCAGGCGTACCGCGACGCCGTCGCCCGCATCTCGGCGCCGGCCGACGTGCTCGAGATCGGCTGCGGCGACAACGCCGAGGCCTGGGAGCTCGCCGAGCGTGGCCTGTCGGTCACCGCGATCGACATCTCGCCCGTCGCGGTCGAGGCCGCCCGCGCCCGGGCCGAGTCCGAGGGCCGCAGCGGCCTGCAGTTCGCGGAGATGAACGCCGAGGCGTTGACGTTCCCGGACGGCTCCTTCGACGCCGTGATCGGGTCCGGCATCCTGCACCACCTGGACCTGGAGCTCGGCGTGCCCGAGGCCGCCCGGGTCCTGCGGCCCGGGGGCGTCGCGGTGTTCCTCGAACCGCTGGGCCTGAACCCGGCGCTGCGTGCCTACCGTCGGGTGACCCCGGGCGAGCGCACCCCCGACGAGCACCCCCTGCTGCGGGCCGACCTGCGCTTCCTGGAGCGCTGGTTCGAGCAGGTCGACCTGCAGTTCTTCCACCTGGCGTCGCTCGCAGCGATCCCGCTGATGAAGACCGACCACTTCGACCGCGCGCTGCAGGTGCTCGGTCGGGTGGACCAGCGCGTGCTGCGCTCGTCGCAGCTCGCCCAGGACCTGGCCTGGTTCGTCACCATCGAGCTGCGCGGCCCGAAGGCGCTCAAGACCGCCTGACCCGACCGGCGGGCGCGGCGCTCAACCGGCGAGCACCGCCTGGGTCTGGAGCACGAGCGCGACCCGGCGACCCTGGTCGTCGCGCAGGTCGCTCTCGACCACGATCGTCCGGCGACCCACGTGCAGCGGCCGGCTGACGACGCGCACGGTGCCGGCCGGGACGCCGCGGAAGAAGTTCGTCTTCGACTCGATCGTCGAGGTCGAGGCGCCCTCCGGCAGGTTGAGGAACGCGCAGATCGCTCCGAGCGAGTCGGCCAGGGCCATCAGCGCACCGCCGTGCAGGATGCCGCCGATGGTGCAGCGGTCCGGCTCGACGTCCAGGTGCCCGCGCACCTCGTCCGGGGTGGCCGAGTCGAGCTGCACCCCCAGCGCCGACGCGAAGGGCATGGTCGCCACCATCTCGGTCAGGTCCATCGAAGCCTCCGGTCGTCGCTGCGTGCCGGCACGGTATAGGCAGCCCGCGTGCGATGCTGGGCCGACCACGGACCGGGGGGAACCATGCCGAGACTGCGACAGGTCGGCCGCGCGGACACCGACGCACCGATCGTGCACCTGAGCTACGACGTCGTGTTCGGGCCGGACGGCGACCCCACCCGCGGCGACCGGACCGACACGGGCACGACCGGCGACTGGTGGTCGGTGTTCGCCCTGGTGCCCGACGTGCTCCAGCACGCGGTGGACGGCTTCCTGCTGTACCGCAGCACGGCGCGCACGGTGCCGCCGGTGCTGCGCGAGCTCGCGCAGGCGCGTGTGGGTTGGGCGTCCAGCAGCACGTTCGTCTACTCCCAGCACTGCAAGTCGCTGCGTGGCCTGGGCGTCGACGACGCCACGATCGCGGACGTGCCGTCCTGGACGGTGTCGAGCCGCTTCGACCCGATCCAGCGGGCGGTGCTGGCCTACGCCGACGCGCTGGTCCTGGACCACGGTCGGGTCGCGGACGAGGTCGTCGACGCGCTGCGCGCGGAGCTGAGCGACGAGCAGGTGCTGCAGCTGACCTACATCGCCGCGACGTATGCGATGCACGCCACCATCTCCCGGGCGCTGCGCCTGGAGTCCGACGACCTGGACGAGCCGGTGCACGAGGTCGACGCGCCCGAGGGCTTCGACGCCCGGGCGTTCCTCGAGGTCGGGGCCGACGGGCCCGCTGCGCCGCCGGACTGAGCGCCGACGCAGCCGGGTCCTCCGCGTCAGGCGCCGCGCAGCTCGCCGACGAGTCGGGGCAGCACGTCCGCCAGCACGTCACGGTCCCTCGCCGACCACCGAGCGAGCACCGTCGCCAGCTCGGCGAACATCGTGTCCTGGAAGCGGGCGCGGGCCCGCTCCCCCGCCGCGGTGCAGCGGAAGCTGACGCCCCGCCCGTCGCCCGGCGTCGCGGCCCG
>JAFAFZ010000014.1 GCA_023423215.1 Actinomycetes bacterium | reverse complement strand
GGCCACCGCCCAGGGCGCGCCACCCGGCTCGCCGCGCAGCGCGGCCGCGAACGCCGGGTGCAGGCCGCGGTGGTGGAAGTTGGCCCCGATGAGCACGAGGGAGCGCACGAGGTCCGGTCGGCGGGTGGCGACGTGCAGGGCGACGTTGCCGCCGTCGCTGAAGCCGACCAGGTGCGCCGGCTCGGCCACGACCTCGTCCAGGAAGCGCTCGGTCTCCTCGGCGAGCAGGTCGTAGCGGTAGGGCCCGGGAACGTCGGGCGTCCCACCGTGGCCGCGGCGGTCGGGCACGAAGAGGTGGTGGCCGGCAGAGAGCGCGGGCAGCTGCGCCCGCCAGGTGCCGGCGCCACCGACCAGCCCGCCGTGCAGCAGGACCACCGCCGGGGCGCCGCGCCGGCGACCGTGCTCGGTGTAGGCGGTCCGGACCACCGGGTCCTGGGGTCGCTGGTGCACCCGTCCTCCTTCGCGTCGACGCTGCACCGACGGGACCGGGCGGCCGAACTCATCGCGGCCGGCCGAGGTCCCGGTTCGCGAGACGGCTGTCACCCCGGGTCCCTACGATGGGCACGTGCCGTTCCGACCCGCCGACGCCGAGCTCGCCACCCTCCCGTCCGATGCCGCGGGCGGGGGAGCAGCGGGTGCCGACACCGCACTGCTGGACCCGAGCTCGCTGCAGACGCAGCTCGAGCAGTACCGCCGGGAGCTGACCGGCTACTGCTACCGCATGCTCGGCTCCGGGTCCGAGGCCGAGGACGCCGTCCAGGAGACGATGGTCCGTGCGTGGCGTGGCCTGGACCGGTTCGAGGGTCGGGCCGCGCTGCGGTCCTGGCTGTACCGCATCGCCACCAACGTCTGCCTGGACATGCTCCGCGGGCCCCAGCGCCGCGCCCGCCCGATGGACCTCGGTCCGTCGTCCCCGGCGTCGGCCTCGCTGGACGGTGGCCTCGGCGAGCACGCCTGGGTGCGCCCGGTCCACGACGACCGCGTCATCGCGACCGACGGCGACCCGGCCGAGGTCGCCGCCGCCAGGGAGACCATCCGCCTGGCGTTCGTCGCAGCGCTCCAGGTCCTGCCGCCGCGCCAGCGGGCGGTGCTGCTGCTCCGAGAGGTCCTGCGCTGGCAGGCGACCGAGGTCGCCGAGCTGCTCGACACGAGCGTCGCGTCGGTCAACAGCGCGCTCCAGCGGGCCCGCGCGACGCTCGCCGAGCGGGACCTGGACGACCAGCAGGTGAGCCCGGTCGACGAGGCGCAAGAGGCGCTGCTCGCCCGCTACGTCGACGCGTTCGAGCGCTACGACATCGACCAGATCGTCGAGCTCCTGCATGAGGACGTCGTCCAGTCCATGCCGCCGTTCGAGCTCTGGCTCCAGGGCAAGCAGGACGTCGGCGACTGGTTTCTGGGCACCGGCATCGGCTGCAAGGGTGCCCGCCTGGTCCCCACGCAGGCCAACGGCCGCCCGGCGTTCGGCAGCTACCGCGTCGCCGGCCCCGGTGAGTGGCGTCCCTTCTCGATCTGCATCGTGGACGTCGTCGACGATCGCATCGTCGGGCTGCACAACTTCCTGTACCCCGAGCTCTTCGCCGAGTTCGGCCTGCCGGACCGCCTCACCGATCGGGACTGACCGGACTCAGAGCGTCCGGGCGGCGACGCCGTCGATCCAGGAGTCCAGGTAGTCCCGGTTGATGGCGCAGGTCGGGACGTGCTCGTCGCACGCCGGGTCCACGACGACGTCCATCCACGGGTTCGCGCCGGCCGAGGTCAGCGCCAGGGTCATCAGCTGCGTCTGCGAGACCGGCACCAACGAGTCCCGCTCGCCGTGCACCAGGTACGCCGGCGGGTCCTGCGCGTCGACCTGGTCGATCGCGGATGCCGCGCCGACCACCTCCGGCGGCGCGCCGGGGCCGAGCCACACCGCACGCTGGAGCGCCTCGATGCCCTGGCCGTGCAGGTCGTAGGTGCCCGAGATGCCGATCCAGCCGTCCACGGGCGAGGTCCAGCCGCGGACCGGGCCCGGGTTGTTGGCGCCGACCCCGATCAGCGCCGCGAGCGTGGCACCCGCCGAGTGGCCGGCGACCACGACCGTGCCGGTCGGCGCGCCGTACGCGGCACCCTCTCGGCGGACCCAGTCGACGGCGGCGGAGACGTCCGCGACCGCAGCGGGGAAGAGGTTCGTGGTCCCGCTGGTCAAGCGGTAGTCGATCGAGAGCACGGCGAACCCGCGGTCGAGCTGGCGCATGATCGCCTCGGTGTACAGCGGGATGTCGCCGCGGGAGCCGGTGACGAAGGCGCCGCCGTGGACCAGGACGACCGTCCCGCGCTGTCCGCCGACGCGGGGCAGGTACAGGTCAGCCCGCAGGCCGGGGCCGTACTCGACCCAACCCGCCGAGACGTCCGGGGCGGTGCGTCGCGGTGATGGATCGTGGCGCGCCGGAGGGACGACGACGCAGGCCGAGAGGCCGAGGACGAGCACCAGCAGCGCAAGGGCTCGGGGCGCGGTGCGAGAGGGGGATCCCAGCATGACGATGTCATCGGTCGATCCCGAGGCCGACCGGAGTAGGTCGTTCGGCACATCTTCGACATCCCCCGAAGGGGGGTGCGCGTGCGAGTACTGTGCGCGCAACAGCTACAACCCTGGACCCCGCAAGCGGTCCGCGAACCCGCCGGGAGACCACCGTGCTCGCCTACGACTACCCGCTGATGGGCATGTTCCTCAGCTTCCTGTACTTCTTCCTGTTCTTCATCTGGATCTGGATCGCGATCACCGTCGTCATCGACATCTTCCGGAGCCGGGACCTGGGTGGCTTCGCCAAGGCGCTGTGGGTGCTGTTCGTGCTCTTCCTGCCCTACCTGGGCGTGTTCATCTACCTGATCGCCCGCGGCGGCAAGATGCACGAGCGGCAGCTGTCCGACGCCAAGGCCTCGCAGGCCGCGTTCGCCGAGTACGTGCAGCAGACCGCCGGTACGAGCGCATCGGTGCCCGATCAGCTCCACAAGCTGGCCGACCTGCGTGATCGTGGCGTGATCACGGCCGAGGAGTTCGACGCACAGAAGGCGAAGCTCCTCGCCTGAGCCGACGGTGTGCTCGGGGTGGGGACAGCCCCACCC
>JAFAFZ010000618.1 GCA_023423215.1 Actinomycetes bacterium | reverse complement strand
CGCCTACACCCCGTCCTTCACGGCCTGATCCCGACCCGCCGATCTCGGAGCGCACGTGTGCGCGCTCGGCGGGCCGAGGTCAGTCGAGCTCGATCGTGACGGCCGCGGCGACGCGGGCAGCGGTCTCGCGGGCCGCCTCGACCGTGGCGGCCGCGGCGATGGCGACCGCGAGCCGCCGGGTGCCCTCGCACACCGGCTTGCCGAACAGCCGAACCTGCGACTGCGGCTCGCCCAGCGCGACCTCGAGCCCCTCGAACCTGGGGACGCCGTCGCCCTCGCCCAGCAGCGGCACCGAGGCGGCGGGCGTGCGCAGCTGCAGCGGCGGCACCGGCAGACCGAGGATCGCCCGAGCGTGCAGCGCGAACTCGCTCAGGTCCTGGCTGGCCAGGGTGACCAGGCCGGTGTCGTGGGGGCGGGGGCTGACCTCCGAGAAGATGACCTCGTCACCACGGACGAACAGCTCGACGCCGAACAGGCCGTGACCGCCGAGCCCGGCGACGACGGCGGTGGCGACGCGCTGCGCGTGCTCCCACACCGCGGTCGCCATGGGGGCCGGCTGCCAGGACTCGCGGTAGTCGCCGCCGCGCTGGATGTGCCCGATCGGCGGGCAGCACTGCGTGCCGTTCACCGCCGAGACGGTCAGCACGGTGATCTCGTAGTCGAACTCGACGAAGCCCTCGACGATGCAGCGACCCGCACCCGTGCGCCCACCCTGCTGCGCGTGCTCCCAGGCCGCGGACAGCTCGTCGGTCGCTCGCACGGTGCTCTGGCCCTTGCCGCTCGAGGACATGATCGGCTTGATCACCACGGGCAGGCCGAGCTCCTGCACGGCGGCGACCAACTCGTCCTCGGTCTCGACGAAGCGGTAGGGCGAGGTCGGCAGGCCCAGCTCCTCGGCGACGAAGCGTCGGATGCCCTCGCGGTTCATCGTGAGGTTGGCCGCACGGGCGGTCGGGACGACGTGCACCCCCTCGGCCTCGAGCTCGAGCAGGGTCGCCGTGGCGATGGCCTCGATCTCGGGAACGACCAGGTCGGGCCGCTCCAGCTCGACGACGCGGCGCAGCTCGTCGCCGTCGAGCATCGAGAAGACGTGGCTGCGGTGCGCGACCTGCATGGCCGGCGCGTCCGCGTAGCGGTCGCACGCGACGACCTCGCACCCCAGGCGCTGGAGCTCGATCGCGACCTCCTTGCCGAGCTCGCCCGACCCCAGCAGCAGGACTCGCGTGGCGGACGGGGACAGTGGCGTGCCGATGCTCATGGCGTCGTGTCGTACCACGCCCGGCGTGGCGCCCGAAAGGTGGTGCCACGCCGCACGGTCCAGGCGATGCGGCCGAGCACGATGCCCGCGGCGGCCGACAGCACCACCCCGTAGGTCATGAGCGCGACGTCGCCCACCGCGGTGCCGTAGGCGCCCCAGGTCGCGGCGTCGAGCACGGCGATCCACCACGTGCCCGGCGCGATGCCGGACAGGTCGTCGTCGCGCACCGCCTCGACGACCTGCGGGCCCTGCGAGACCAGCACGCCCGCGGCGAGCGAGATGCCGATCACGCCGAGGGCCGCCGAGGCGACGAGGACGAGCGCCCAGGCGGCTGCGCCCAGCAGGTCCTTGCGGGTCACCCGTCGCCGCAGCAGCAGCACCGTCCAGGAGGCGGGCACGAGCGCGACCGACGAGACCACCCACACCGCGGGCAGCTCCGCCGAGATGCCGTACGCGAGCCAGCCGACGTCGCCGATCACCGCGTTCATCGCGGCGAGGGGTGAGACGCCGGCGGCGACCCCGGTGCGGTGGAGGCGCAGCGGCTGGGGCAGGAGGCGCACCAGGTAGACCGCCGGAGCGACGATCGAGAGCACCGTCGCGACGGTCGAGGACATCGATCCAGCTTCCCACGACCTGCGGTGGGGGTCCGCTGCCCGGAGCCCGGGCTGTCAGCCCTCGGTCGCCCCCGAGCCCGCCGGCCCACGTGCCGCCTCGGCCGCCAGCAGGCGGATCACCTCGTCGTCGGTCGTCGGCGAGAAGTCGTCGTAGAACTCGCCCACGGCGTGGAACCGAGCCGGGGTCGACAGCGCCACCAGCCGGTCGGCCACCTCGGACAGCGCCCGCGCCGCGCTGGTCGACGCGACCGGCACCGCCACCACCACACGCGCGACCCCCCGGGCGCGCGCGACCTCGCACGCCGCCCTGGCCGTCGACCCGGTCGCCATGCCGTCGTCGACGCCCACGACCGGATGCCCCTCCAGGGGCCTCGACGCCAGCACCTCGCGGTACGCCGAGGTGCGACGGTCGAGCAGCTCCCGCTCAGCCCGCTCGACGCCCGCCAGCACCGACTCGCGAGCGCCGACCGCTCCCACCACGTCGCGGTCGATCACCCTCACCCCGCCCTCGCCGATCGCGCCCATCGCCAGCTCCCGGTGCTGCGGGACGCCGAGCTTGCGCACGACGAGCACGTCCATCGGTGCCGAGAGCCCTCGGGCGACCTCTGCCGCGACCGGCACCCCGCCGCGGGGCAGGCCGAGCACCACCAGGTCGGGCACCGCCTCGTCGGCCAGCGCGACGGCCAGTCGCCGGCCGGCGTCGACACGATCGTGCACTCGCCACGGCATCGCGTTGCTCGTCGGTGGGGACCGTCCTCCCGCGGTGGCGGGGATCCGTGGCCCGGGAGGACCGGACCAGCAGATCCCCACCAACGTCGCGCGGGAGGTGGACCTCTAGGGCGTGAACGCCCGATCGCGGACGGCGACCACCTGACCCGCCCCGGGGATCCCGAGGAAGCCGGCGATGGACCAGGCCGTCGAGTAGAGGGTGCCCTTGCGCAGCACCAGACCGACCGGCATCGTCACCTCGGCGATGCTGCGCTCGCCGTCGGGTGAGAGCCGCACGATGCGACCGACGGTCGAGGGGTCGAAGCCCGGAGGCGGCGGCTCGTCGCCCGGGGGCGCACCCTCGAGGACCTCGGACACGTAGATCGTGCCGTCCTTCGCCACCGCCACGCCGGTGGGCGAGTCGAAGCCGGAGATCACGTCGAGCTGCGCTCCGGTGGCCGCGTCGAGCACGTACACCCGGCCCTCGCCCGGCGCCTCGCCGGACAGCGTGCTGACGTAGAGGGTCCCGTCCGGGCCGTGCGCCAGGCCGGTCGGCACGGGATCGCACCCGGTGTGCTCGGGGTCGTTGTTCGGACGTCCCTCGCACTCCCCGGTCGTGACCACCGGCGGCACGAAGAACGTGCGGACCTCGCCGGAGCGGGAGACCGCCAGCACGACGTTCGCGCCGCCGTCGGCGACGTACACCCAGTCCTTGCCGTCGCCGTACCCGTCGTCGTAGCCATGGCCCTGACCGTGGCCCTTGGCCGCGAGCACGGCGAACGGGTTCGACAGCGCATCCAGCGGCTCGCCCGTCTCGGGGTCGAACTGCAGCTGGCCGTCGGGGTTGTTCTCGAGCTCGTACGCCTCGAGGTCGGCGAGGACCTCCGCGGTGCCGCCCGGCCGAGCGACGAGCAGCGAGGCGTCGCCCTCGATCGACGCGTCGGGCACGTCGCCGCCACCGGTCACGATGGCGAGCTCGTGCCCGGCCACGGTGACACCGGCCGGTGAGAGCAGGCCCGTGACGACCGGCTCGGTCTCACCCGAGCGCGGATCGATCCGGGTGATCTGACCGGCCCCGCTCTCCGCGACGTAGAGCTCCTTGCCGTGCCCCGCAGCCAGGCCGAAGGGCCCTTCGAGCGCGGTGGCGAGCACCTCGACCGGCTCGCCGTCGTCGGGCGGGCCGTCCGGGTCGCCGCCGGGGAAGCCTGGCCAGCCGGGTCCGCACCCGGCCAGGAGCGCCATCCCGGCGAGCACCGCCGGGGCGAACAGGGACACGCGTCGGGAACGTCGCATCGTGGTCCTCCTCCCGGACCCACGACGGCTCGCAGGCCCCTGGAACGACCCTTGCGCCTCGCACGTGACATGGCAACGGCGACCACGCCGTGATCGGTCGCCCGAACGCGGCCGCGCAGGCCGGCGAACGCCCGCCGTCGGTGCGGCGGCCCAAGGTCCGTCGCGCACCGGCGGTGTCAGGGGGCTCTGGCAGGATCGTCGTGTGCCGCTCACCGTCGCCTCGGTCAACGTCAACGGCGTGCGTGCCGCCATGCGCAAGGGCATGGCCTCGTGGCTGGCCGACACCTCACCCGACGTCGTCGCCCTGCAAGAGGTCCGGGCCAGCGCCGCGCAGTGCGACGAGCTGCTCGCCGCCCTGGTGGACGGGGGCACCGTCGGCGAGGGCTGGCACGCCGTGCACGAGGTCGCGGCGGTCAAGGGCCGTGCGGGCGTCTCGGTGCTCAGCCGCGTCCCCGCCCGGTCGTGGACCGCTCGCCTCGGCGGTTCCGCGTACGAGGACTCCGGCCGCTGGATCGAGGTCGACCTGGACACCGAGGACGGGCGCGGGCTGACCGTCGTGTCGGCGTACGTGCACACCGGCGACGTGCGCGACGCGGCCCGCATGGAGGAGAAGCTCGCCTTCCTGCGCGACGTGGCGGCGCGCCTCGGGGAACGTCGCGACGAGGGCCGCCACGTGCTGCTCACGGGCGACCTGAACGTGGCCCACCACGAGCTCGACCTGCGCAACTGGCGCGGCAACCAGAACAAGGCCGGCTTCCACCCGAGCGAACGCGAGCACCTGGACCGCTGGTTCGGTGAGCTCGGCTGGGTGGACCTGGGCCGTCGCTTCGCCGGCCAGGTGCCCGGCCCCTACACCTGGTGGTCCTACCGGGGTCGGGCCTACGACAACGACATCGGCTGGCGCATCGACTACCAGATCGCCTCGCCGGACCTGGCCGAGCTGGCCAAGGACGTCGTCGTGCAACGTGCCCCGACCCATCCCGAGCGCTGGTCGGACCACGCCCCCGTGGCCGTCACGTTCGACCTCGAGCTGCGTGGTGGTCCACCGCCACCGTGAGCTCGTCGACCCAGCGCACGACGGCGTCGCGCTCGCCGGGCAGCGGCAGCCCACGCTCCCAGCGGTGCAGGTCCGCGTTCACCTCGAGCGCCAGGTGGCGGCCGACGTCGGTCAGCTCGACCACGACGCGGCGTCCGTCCGCCGGGTCCGGTGACCGCACGACCCACCCCGCCGCGACCAGCCGGTCGAGCGTCAGGGTCATGCCGCCGGTCGTCCGCCCGAGCACCTCGGCGATGGCGGTGGGCGCGCTGCGCCCGCCCGGAGCCCTGCGGATGACGCCGAGCACCAGGTAGTCGGCCATCGGCAGGCCGTGGCGGCCGGTGATCTCCTCGAGCACCCGCGTCACCGCCAGGTTCAGCCGCACGATCCCGCCGAGCAGCCCGTCGTCGGGCCGGTCCCCCTCGGGCGGGTCGGCGGCCGAACCGGCGGACGGCTCCGCGCCGGCCGCGTGGCGGATCGCGCTCACGTCGGCGGCACGGGGTCGGGAGCGGGCGGTCGGCTCAGGCGTCGATGCCGAAGCGCTCGAGGCCGTAGCAGCGGATCGCGTTGCCGCGCAGGAAGTCGTAGCACTCCTGCGCGTCCATGCCGGCGCCCTCGCAGAGCCGGTGCGCGACCCCACGCGAGTCCGGCCAGGTGCCGTCGGTGTGCGGGTAGTCCGTCTCGAACAGGATGTGCTCGAGGCCCACCGCGTCGCGGCTCCTCAGGCCGTGCTGGTCGTCGAAGACGCAGCCCCAGACGCGTCCGCGCACGATCTCGCTCGGCGGGCGGTCCAGCTGCACGCCGGCCGCCGCGCCCTCGTGGGCGACGATGTCCATGCGCTCGAGCAGGTACGGCATCCAGCCGATCTGGCTCTCGGCGAAGGCGATCTTCAGGCGGGGGAAGCGCGACAGCGTGCCCGAGAAGACCCAGTCGGTCAGCGAGCCCTGCGCGTTCTGCGAGGACAGCGCCATGGACACGCCGAGCGGCGCGTCGGGGCTGGTGGTGGGCATCTGCGAGGAGGAGCCGATGTGCATCGACACGGTCGTGTCGCTCTCCTGGCAGGCGTCCCAGAGCACGTCCCACTCACCGCTGTGCATCGACGCGAAGCCCAGCTTCGAGGGGTTCTCCGAGAAGCCGATCGCGTAGCTGCCCTTCGCGGCGCAGCGCCGCACCTCGGCCGCCGCAGCGACCGGGTCCCACAGCGGGACCAGCGTCAGGGGGATGAGCCGACCGTTCGCGTCCGCGCCGCACCAGTCGTCGATCATCCAGTCGTTGTAGATCTGCAGGCAGAGGAGCGCGAGCTCCTTGTCGCCACGCTCCGCGAAGCCCTGCCCGGCGAAGCGGGGGAAGGTGTTCGGGTAGTTGATGGCGGCCTCGACGTGGTTGATCGTCATGTCCTCGAGGCGGGCGGCCTTGTCGTAGGTCCCGGGGCGGAAGTCCTCGTAGATCGCCGGGATGTTGACCTGCTCCTCGTTCGGGTAGCCGACGGCCGCGTGCAGCAGGCCGGTCGGCATCACCAGGTCGTCGAAGAGCCACAGGTCGCACAGGTGGCCGTCCTCGGCGTTGCGCTCGAAGCCGTAGTGGCCGCCCTTGAACTCGAGCTTCAGCTTCTCGCGCACGACCTTCGGCCCGCGGTCGCGCAGGCTCGGCGGCAGCTGCTCCTGCCAGAGGGTGCGGGGCTCCAGGATGTGGTCGTCCACCGAGATGATCTTCGGCAGCTCCTCGGCGGGCGGGGTCACCGAGGTGCGGGGTTCGGCGAGGGTCATGGTGCGGCTCCTTCGTCGCTGGCGGTCGTGTCGTGCGTGGTCGTGCCCGTCGGCGGAGCGCCGTCGGCCGGGTCGACCACGTCGTCGTCGGCGGCGTCCGCAGCGACCCAGTGGGTGCGCAGGTCCGCCAGCCATGCGGGGTAGTCGAGCTCGACGTCGGGCAGCACCTCGGCGCCCTGCTCCGCGAGCACCCGCTCGAACTCCTCGGGACGGTCGCCCCACGAGCGCGGGTCGCCGAGCATGACCTCGAACATCACCGCACCCTCGTCACCCGCGCGCACCGGACCGAACGCCGCGCCGAGGGGCAGCTCGACGTGGGTGCCGGCCGGGCACCAGCGGTCGCCGAACCACGCGCCGCCCTCGAGCACGAACACCACGTGCGGGCTGAAGTGCCCGTGGCGGCGCACGATCATGCCCGGGTCGTACTTCGCGTAGAGCGAGAGGTACTGCGGGTCCGGCGAGAACGCGAGCCACTTCTCCCACACCGAGGCCTCGGTCCCGTCCGCGTTGCGCTGGCGCCGCACCTGCTGCCAGGTGACGTCCGGATCGTCGAGGTGCCGGAAGGTCGGCTCGAGCCCCGGGATGCGGGGATCCGACGGGGGGCTGGACGGGCTCACCGAAGTACCTTTGCACATAGCTACCCCTGCGGCAATCCAGTCGCCACCGAACGTCTACTGACTTCCGGGCACGACCTGCTACGGTGCCGCCCGTCACTCGAATGAATGGGGTTCAGACATGAAGGCAACGACGAAGCGGTACCTCTCGACCGGCGCGCTGGCGGGCGTCGTCGCGGTGTTCAGCACGGGCTGCACGCCGGACGAGATCCTGACCTGGGCGAAGATCATCGGGCTCTTCATCTGAGCTGACGATCCGACCGATCGACGCGACGTGGCGATCGTCGCGATGACGAGGGGCGTGGCCGCACCGGTCACGCCCCCGTCGCGGCCGGGGTGACGGCGCCGCGGCGCCCACGGGATCAGCGACGCGCCGCCCGGGGTTCCGCCAGCGTGCGCGCC
>JAFAFZ010000513.1 GCA_023423215.1 Actinomycetes bacterium | reverse complement strand
CGTGTCGTGTGGTCGACTCCTCGGCCATGACCGACCGCCCCTCGACCCCTGCGCCGCGCCTCGTGATCGGCGTGGACGTCGGCGGGACCAAGACGCTCGCCCTGCTCGTGCGGATCGAGGTCGACGGCACCGGCACCCGGGTCGCGACGGCGCTGGACCGCGAGCGGAGGGGCTCGGACGCCCAGGGCGCGGGCGCCCTCGACCAGATCGAGGCCGTCGTCGCCGCCCTGCTGCAGCGGGCTCCCGGCCCGGTCGTCGCGATCGGCGTCGGCATGGCCGGGTTCATCGGGCGCGACGGCATCGCGCGTTCGTCCGCGAACACGCCGGGCCTGGTCGGGCTCGACGTGTCGGGGCGGTTGCTCAGCGTTTTCGGCCTGCCCGTGCTCGTCGACAACGACGCCAACTGCGTCGCCATCGCGGCGCGGGCGCAGCTCGCCCCCGACGTCGAGCACATGGTCGCGGTGACGCTCGGGACGGGGATCGGCGGGGGAGTCGTGGTCGACGGCGCGCTGCTGCACGGCGCCAACGGGTTCGCCGGCGAGCCCGGCCACATGGTCGTCGACCCCGCCGGTCCGCTGTGCCCGTGCGGGCAGCGGGGCTGCTGGGAGCGCTTCGCCTCCGGCAGCGGCCTCGGCTGGCTCGCCCGCCGCGCCGCGGCGGCCGGTGAGGCGGACTCGATCCTGCAGCTCGCAGGATCGGTCGACGACATCCGCGGGGAGCACGTCACCGAGCTGCTCGACGCCGGCGACCCGGCGGCCGCGGCGGTGTTCCACGAGTTCGCCGGCTACGTCGCCCTCGGCATCGCGAACCTGGTCGTCATCCTGGACCCCGGGCTCGTCGTCATCGGCGGCGGACTGGCGTCGCAGGGCGAGCGGCTCGCCCACGAGGTGCGCACCGCGCTGTCGGCCCGGTTCCCGAGCGCGACCCTGCACCGATCGATGCAGGTGGTCGTGGCGCCCGAGGGGCCGGACGCGGGCGCCCTGGGCGCGGCGTGGCTGGTGGCGGGCATCTGACGCTCATCCCGGGCGGCGAGTGGCGCTCCCTGCGTCGGGCGCGTGTCACAGGCAACTGGTTCCGGCCCCGGAGCAGGGGAGGAGTAGCGTGCGCGGGATGGAGTTCCGCCGCATCACCTCGTTGCCGCCGTACGTCTTCACGATCATCGATTCGCTGAAGGTGGCCGCCCGGCGGGAGGGTGCGGACATCATCGACCTGGGCTTCGGCAACCCCGATCTGCCCTCGCCCGAGATCGCCGTCGACAAGCTCTGCGAGGCGGCCCACAACGAGCGCAACCACCGCTACTCGGCGTCCCGGGGCATCCCCAAGCTGCGTGCGGCCGCCGCGAGCTACTACCGCCACCGCTTCGACGTGGAGCTGGATCCCGACACCGAGGTCATCGCCACCATCGGTGCGAAGGAGGGCTTCAGCCACCTGATGTGGGTGCTCCTCGAGAAGGGCGACGACGCCCTGGTGCCGTCGCCGAGCTACCCGATCCACATCTTCGGCCCGCTGTTCGCCGGCGCGAACGTGCGTGAGATCCCCCTCGGCACGGGTGACGAGTTCTTCGCCAACATGGTCGAGCAGTGGGAGTACTCGCACCCCAAGCCGCGGGTGATCGTGCTGTCCTTCCCGCACAACCCCACGACGACCTGCGTGGACCTGGCCTTCATGCAGCGGGTGGTGGACTTCGCGCGTGAGAAGGAGGTCCTGCTCGTACACGACAACGCGTACGCGGACCTGGGCTTCGACGGCTACCGACCGCCGTCGATCCTCCAGGCCGAGGGAGCGAAGGACGTCGCGGTCGAGCTGTACTCCATGACGAAGTCGTTCTCGATGGCGGGCTGGCGCATGGCCTTCATGCTCGGCAACCCCGAGGTCATCGCGGCGCTCGCCAAGCTGAAGTCGTACCTGGACTACGGCACCTTCCAGCCGATCCAGATCGCCGCGACCGTGACGCTCAACGAGATGCAGGACTTCCCGGTCGAGGTCAACGAGATCTACCAGGCGCGCCGCGACGCCCTGTGCTCCGGCCTTGCCCGCATCGGCTGGGACATGCAGCCGCCGATGGGCACGATGTTCGCCTGGGCGCCGATCCCCGAGCCCTACCGCGAGATGGGCTCGGTCGAGTTCTGCTCGTTCCTGGTCCAGGAGGCGGGCGTCGCCCTGTCGCCGGGCGTCGGGTTCGGCCCGGGCGGCGAGGGCAACGTGCGCTTCGCGCTCATCGAGAACGAGCAGCGCATCAACCAGGCCGTGCGGAACCTGAAGCGCGCCCTGCCCAAGCTCGGCTGACGCCGCGCCGCGCGCCACCGCCGCCCGCCAGCGCTTCGGCGTGGCTCGTGGTCGCCATGCGACCACAACTCACGCCAGAGACCGATGGGTGGTCAGACGCGGGGACGGTCGGCGGCGTCGACGCCCAGTCCGTCGCGGCAGAACGACACCACCATGTCGGCGACCAGCTCCGGATCCTCCTGCCGGCCATCGATGTAGACGTTCGTCAGCTGGTTGGACACGCCCAGGATGGCCAGCGCCAGCGCCTCGGGGTCGCGATCGGGGATGCGGCCCTCGGCGATCGCCTCCTTCAGGTGCACCATCGCGTCCTGGACGAGCACCGACTGCCCGGCGCGCATCGCCTCGCGGAAGGCGGACTCCGTGCGGGCGAACTCGAACAGCCGCCGCAGCTCGTTGTGCTCGGCCAGCCACATCACGCCGGCGCGGATGCCGAGCTCGACCCGCTCAACGGGATCGGGAACGTCCGCGATCGCCCGCTGCTGACGGCGACGCATGTCCTTCTGCGAGGTCCGCAGGATCTCGATGAAGAGCTCCTCCTTGGAGGAGAAGTACCAGTAGAAGACGCCCTTGCCGACGCCGAGGCCGTCGACGATGTCCGCGACCGAGGTCGGGTGGTAGCCCTTCTCGGCGAACTCCTGGGTCGCGTAGGCGATCAGCTGCGCCCGACGTTCCTTGCCCCGTTGGGTCAGTCGTCGTGACATCCGGTCAACGCT
>JAFAFZ010000488.1 GCA_023423215.1 Actinomycetes bacterium | reverse complement strand
CGTCGACGGACCCGACCTGGCCCGGGACGTCCTGGCGGGCACCGGCATCGAGGTGCTCGACGATCGGGTGGTCGAGCTGGAGGTGCGTGGCCGCCGGGTGCTGGTGGGCGGCATCTCGCTGGACGTGGCGACGCCCGGCGCGGCGGCGGTGCGCGACCGCCTGCTGGCCGAACCGGCCGACGGCGCGCTCACCGTCGCGCTCTCGCACCGACCCGACGGCGTGCTCCACCTCCCGCCGAGCTCGCGGGTCGACCTGAGCGTGGCGGGCCACACCCACGGCGGACAGGTCGTGGTCCCGGGCGTCGGACCGCTGCTGACGCTCAGCGACGTGCCACGTCACGTCGCACGCGGCGGGCTGCACGAGGTGGCGGGCAACCGGATCTACGTGTCGCCTGGCGTGGGCGGCGAACGGGCGACGGCGCCGCAGCGGCGACTGTTCAACCGGCCCGCGGTCGCGGGGCTCGAGCTGGGCGCCTGACCCCGTCGAGCACCCGCCGGGTGCACGCGGCGCGGTGGCGGTCACGCGGCGAGCCAGCGACGCGACAGGCTGTCGCCATGACCTACTGCCTCGCCCTGCGCCTGGACGACGGACTCGTGTTCCTGGCCGACACCCGCACCAACGCCGGCATCGACAACATCAGCACCTACCGCAAGCAGCACGTGCTGCGCCCGGCCCCGGACCGGGTGTTCGTGCTGGAGTCGGCCGGCAACCTGGCGACGACCCAGGAGGTGCTCGACCGCATCGCCCGCGCCCTGGAGCTGGGTGCGCCCGAGAACCTGGCGACGGTGAGCCACCTGTTCGAGGCGGCGCTCTACGTCGGCCGGGTCAGCCGAGAGGTCAGCCAGCAGCACCAGCCGGCGCTGGCGTCGGTCGGGGCCGACGGGACGGCGAGCTTCATCCTCGGTGGGCAGATCGCCGGGTCCGCTGCGGACATCCTGCTCGTGTACCCGGAGGGCAACTACATCCGCGCGTCGGACGACCAGCCGTTCCTGCAGATCGGCGAGACGAAGTACGGCAAGTTCTGGCTCGACCTGGCCGTCCGTGCGCACGTCGACCTGCCGACCGCCACCAAGATCGCGCTCGGCTCGATGATGACCACGGCACGGGCGAACCTGTCGGTCGGTCCGCCCTACGACGTGGCGACCTACCGCAACGACTCGTTCGCCCTGGACGAGTTCCGCTTCGATGCCGACTCGCCCCTGCTGGAACGGCTGCGAGAGGTCTGGGAGCGACACCTGCTGCAGGCCGTCGCGGACCTGCCGCAGATCTCGCAGGACGAGCTGACCGACGGCTCGACGCCCGGCCTGACCGGCGGAGGCGGTGCAGCCACGTTCTGAGGCCGCAGCCGGTGCGGTGCGGCTCAGCCCGTCGGCCGCTCGTCCACGCGCACGAGCTCGATGGCGGTGGGCGAGCCGGGGACCTCGGTCAGCGGCGCGGCGACCGGAACGCTGCGGCGTGACCCGGCGCCGTGCTCCTCGAACCGTCGGGCCGTGACGAGCAGGCGACGCTCCATCGAGCCGAGCGCCTGGTTGTACGCCCCGACCGCACGGCCGAGCGCGCCGCCGACGTTGCCGAAGTGCTCGGCGAACACGGCGACGCGCTCGTGCAGCTCGCGACCCAGCTCCGCGATCTCGGCGGCCGACTCGGCCACCTGGCGCTCCTGCCACCCGTGCGCCACGCCACGCAGGAACGCGAGCAGCGTGCCCGGCGAGGCCAGCACGACGTCCTGTGCCGCCGCCTGCTCGAACAGCGCGGGGCGGGCGTCGAACGCCGCGGTCAGGAAGGCGTCGCCCGGCAGGAACATGACGACGACGTCCACCGCGCCGTCGACCAGCTCGTCGTAGCGGCGCGACGACAGGGCGGCGACGTGGCGCGCCACCGCGTCCGCGTGCGCGGTGAGCAGCTGCGCCCGCTGCGCCTCGTCCGGGCAGTTGGCGGCCTCGAGGTAGCGGTCCAGCGGGACCTTGGCGTCGATGACCACGCTGCGCCCGTTCGGCAGCGCGACCACCACGTCGGGGCGGCCGGACCGATCGGCGCCCGTGGCACCACGCTGCTCGACGAAGTCCGCGTGGGCCGCCAGGCCGGACTGCTCGAGCACGCGGCGCAGCTGGACCTCTCCCCAGGTGCCGCGCACCCGCTGGTCCTTCATGGCGGCGGCCAGCGATCGGGCCTCTGCCCGGACGGCCTCGTTGGCGTCGCGCAGGTCCGCGACGGCGGAGGCGAGCACGGCGGACTCCCGTTGGCGCTGCTGCTCGAGCTGCGACAGGTGCTGCGCGTACTCGCCCAGCTTGGCGACGACGGCGTCGCCCTGCGCCTGCCAGCGCACCTCGGCCGAGCGCTCGAGCGTCTGGTACCGGCTCTCGGAGAGCTGCACGAGGTGTGCCGACTGCTCCTGCGCGGCCTGGAGCGACGCGGCCCGCACCGCCTGGACCACCCGCTCGTCCACCGCGCCGCCCGCGCCGCCGAGCTGCTCGCGCAGGCGCGCCACCCGCTCGGCCCAGACAGCGGTGGCGCGTGCGTGCGCGACGCCGGCG